>CAMDZX010000112.1 GCA_945910925.1 uncultured bacterium
TGTCGCGAGTTCGAGTCTCGTCTTCCGCTCCATATTTAAAGCAAGAGCATGGTCTCTTGCTTTTTGAGTATATGAGGGGTATATGAAGAATTTATTATTAATTTTAGCATTAATCTCAATATCAACTTGTAATATTGTACAAGCCGCTGAGGATACGCATTTTAAAGAAGAAGTTTTAAACATAAAATCCTTATCTCCGGAGGAAGCGATGCAAATACGCCGTGACATGGAATATCGTGAACGACAGCAGAGTCAAATGGAACAACAGGCTCAAGATTATATGTACAGAATGCAGCAGCAAATGATGATGCCCCCTGCTATGAATCCGTACGGTGGGTTGAATAATTTTCGTTACTAAACTTGACTGAAATCAAGACAAGTGTAATAATTAGAGGGATGTTTAGATATTATAAAAAATATATCCCATATTTGTTTTTATTCCCGGCGTTGCTTGTATTAACAGTATTCTTTTTTATTCCTTTTTTTCAAACAATCGGGTTAAGTTTTTATAATTATTCCGCAAATATTTATCATCCGACTTTTGTAGGTTTAGATAATTATATAACAATTTTGCATTCAAAAATATTTTATCAGGTTATGGGAAATACTTTTTTGTTTTTATTGGCAGCAGTACCTTTTTTGGTGATATTTCCGTTATTTCTGGCAATTTTAATCAACCAAAAAATACGTGGTATTACGTTGTATAAAATACTGATTTATTTACCCGTAATTGTTTCTATTGTTGTTGCAGCAATAGCTTTTAAGTGGTTATATGCGCAAGATGGTATTTTAAATTATTTTATGTCACTTTTTGGTATCCCACCAATTGGGTGGCTTACAGATTCACGATTTGCACTTTATTCTGTTGCATTGGTGACAGTCTGGAAGGGGGTCGGATATTATATGATGATATATTTGGCAGCTCTGATGGGTGTACCGCAAGAATTGTATGAGGCATGTGATATTGACGGTGCAAATTTTATCCAAAAACATCTTACGGTTACAATTCCTCAAATAATGCCAACAATTGCTTTGGTATCAACAATTAGTTTGATTTCTGCAATGAAGGTATTTGTAGAAATTTATGTAATGACAAAGGGTGGTCCGTTAAATTCAAGCAAAACAATTGTTTATTATATTTACGAAAGAGCGTTTGAAAATCTTGATTTAGGTTATGCGTCAGCACTGGCTGTCGTATTACTTGTTATTATTATGGCTTTTTCAATTGTGAATATATTTGTGTTTGAAAAAGACAAATATCAAATATAGTTTATTTTTCCAACAATTCTTTATTAATAAAAGCAATACGCTCTTTAAGTGGAACTGATTCTTTACGCATATTTTTTAATATAGAGAAGATTCCTAAAGGAGATTTAATTCCTTTCTTTTCATCAGCGCATAGCTGTGACAAGGAGTAATCTATTGTTTCATCTGCAAGGGGACTACCAAAAGGTAATTCGGACTTTTCGGATGCAATTAATATCTTTCGTAATATATTTCTTCTGGGTATAACCGAATCCGCATTAAATTCTGCCAAATTATCCGGTGTCATTCGTGTTAACAGTGGCTCAATCATAGTATATACACTATTAGGTTTATCAAAAGGAACTTTAGCAAAATGATCAACTATTTTGAAAGAACCATCTGCAATTAAAACATTATTAGGGTTTAAAGTGTCAAGCGTATATGAAATATTTTTACTTTGTTGATACTCAGAATCTATTTTGTTTTGCTTTTTTAAGCTTCTAAAAACATTATGATTTTTATCTTGGATTTCATTAAGTGATTTTAAACATTTGGCAAATTCATCATATCCTTCTTGCGGAACTGAAGAACAGGCAGGAATATATTCTTGATGGTATTTTAAGATTTCTTCCGGTTTTGGATAAGCACCTTTCCATAAAAGTCCGCAAGTAACATAATCTCTCGGGGTCGCATTTTTTAGAATTTCTACATCACCAACTTTTATAACCGGTTCACCATAGTATATATTTAATTCTCTAAATTTTTTATTTGAATCTTTAATCAAATCATAATAGTGGATTGCATCATTTTCATATTTTCCTCTTTTAACTCTTGCTACATATTTATCTGAAATTTTATAAACTTTAGCTTCTCTGCCATTATTTAAAAAATTTTCAGGAGTCATTATTTGAGCAAGCGACTTATTTAAGAACTTACGAAAGCTTAATTTTGAAATAACACTTTTGCAACCGGAAGCAAGATAATTATCAATAGCACTATCCATAATATCTGAAAATGTATTTATGGTAGTCGTAGTCGCCCCGATATGTTGTGGAATAGATTTATTTATGTGCGTAGTTGTCGGGGGTGTATGGGGGATTTTAGTCAAGGAAATCATAAATTTATCACTTTATAATAACATACATCTTTATCTTTATTAATTTAAAATTTGTAAAAATATTTTTTGCTATAATAAAGGTTAGGTTGTAAAATTATGTAACATAGCTTATACTGTAAAGTACAATTTGTACTTTTAAAATTTAATATGGGGATGTTTTGGAATGCGAAGCCGAAGTGAAGTCCGAATTTGGCGGCGAATAGCCGGCAAACTGAGGACGCAACTGAACGATGGCGACGTATCAAATCTTAGATTTGTCAGTCGCAAACAGACCCATATTATGATATAGCACTTTTAAAATTTAATATGGGGATGTTTTGGATTTGACAGGATGATTGGTTTAACCAGATTGCGAGTCCGGGCGCTGTTCCCGGTTATCAACGAGCAAACTAAATTAAATGCTACAGATAACGTTGTAGTTGCTGATTTCTCTAGAGCTGCTGCTCGTAGAGCTGCGTAGAGCTTAGCTCCGCATTCAGCCTCTCATAGTTTCCAGCTTGCCGATTCTATGGGACAATTATGCAAGCTGCAGTGTGATGATAGTAGTAGTCACATTAAGTTTACTACCAAAGGTTAGTCTTCCGAAAAAAGACTTTGGCTATGGTTTTGGTCTAGTAAGTTCCCAGCCGTAGTTGAGAGTAATAATTTACTACACCCGTAGAGATTTGTTTAAATCCATTTTGGACGTGGGTTCGATTCCCACCATCTCCAGATTTTATAGTGATACACATGACTTATTATAGGGAATTTACCACTAGAGCTTTGCTCTGTGGGTTCAAAACGATTAAGTATTGTTTTACTCGGCAGAGTCCACCATAGACGACAAAAAATAAGTATTCTGTTTATCTTTTTGCATTTATAATTAAAAAAAATTACTCTTTTTTATACTTAATAGCGTGTTTTAATTCTCTAATTATTTGTTTCAAGTGTGTATCAATTCTCAAATCATCTTTAACTTTTTGATATGAATACAAAATTGTGGGATGTTTTTTATTGAAGAAATCTGCAATGTCTTCATAACTGGCTTTGGTTATCTCTCTTGCAAGATATACTGCTATTCTGCGAGCTTCCGATATTTTTTGAGCTCTTGCAGGACTTTTTAAATTATCTATTGTAATATCAAAATACTCAGCAACTGCATATGCTATATCATATACACTTATTTGTTTTGCACTCAAATCCACATTCAAAACCTTTTTCGCAAATTCCAAAGAAATTTCTGTATGCTCAATATCTGCAAATGCAGTAACTTTGTTAAATGCACCTTCAAGCTCACGGACATTACTTTCAAAGTTTTTAGCAACATAGTCATAAACTTCAAACGGAACTTTTAATCCTAATTGTTCGGCAAGATTTGTCAATATAGCGACTCTTGTTTCATAATCAGGAGGAGTAATATCAACAACTATTCCCATCTCAAAACGCGTTCGCAACCTATCAGGCAAAGTCGGTATATCTTTAGGTGCTTTGTCAGATGTTATAACAATCTGTTTATTTTTATTATAAAGCGTATCAAATGTATGGAATATTTCTTCCATTGTTCTGTTTTTTGATTCTACAAACTGAATATCATCAATCAAAAGAATATCTACATTACGATACTTTTGACGGAATTTTGCCATTCTATCGTTTGTATCTCCGCCTTTTCTTAAATTATCCACTAACTCGTTTACATAATCTTCTGTTTTTATATATCTTACTTTTAGTTTTGAGTTATTGAATAATGTATAATGCCCAATAGCTTGCATAAGATGGGTTTTACCCAAGCCTGAGCCACCATATATAAAAAGAGGATTATATTTTTGGGCAGGATGTTGTGCCACATTAAAGGCGACCGCATGTGCAAGTTTATTATTATCCCCGACTACGAAATTCTCAAACTTGTATTTCAAATTCAAATTTGATTGGGATTGCATCCTTGCCATACCCTCAAATGCCGTTTCTTTTAATGCTTTTTCTTCAGATTTTTTTTGTGCTTTTAATTCTTTTTCTTTTTCTTTTTTTAATTTTTTAGAAAGTTCTTCATCAAAAATTATATCAAATTTTTTCAGTTGATATCCCATAGATGCAAACACATCCAGTATTTGCTGATAGTGATTTTTTCGTATGATTTGTATTGCAAAAGCCTGTCCTGTAATCACAGAAAATATACCGTTTTCAAATCCGACTGCCTCCATCGGAATTATCCAAGGGTGAGAAGTTGCAGGAACAGATTTTATTATCTCTTCCCTTACCTCATCCCATATCTTTTTTACATCAGCGATATCCATAAAGAAATAATATCACAAATACGGGACTTATTTAAACAAGTCCCGTACAAGTTATATTATTTAATATTTATTGATTCAAAAACTCTTGATAATATTTCTCAACAAGTTTGTTTCTTTGTTCTTGAATTTCACGTCTAACCTCTAAAGATAGTGAGCCCAACGGAACCGGGATTTCACAGTAAGCTTTTTGCAATGCACGCCTTCTTGCATCTTGTTCGGCAGCTTTTGAAATCAATAATTCATCTAAATCTTCTCTGGTTTCTGTATGAGCAACAAGATAACCTGAAATTTCATTTACGGTATCTGCAGATACAATAACCATTCCTTGTTTCGTGTCGACATAAAATTCTTCTCTCATCTTAAAACTCCAAGTTTAGTATTATATATATATAAAAACATCACATACAGAACAATTTCAGAGTTTTAAGTATTGTTTACAAAAATTAATATTTAAATTTAAATAAACTAAATTGAACAAAATAAAGACAGATTTAATCAAGAATGATGATCTTTGTTATCAATTCTTTTTAGCCATTGTTCTATGCGTCGATACCAAGCGAGTTTTTGTTGGAACAATGTTTTATATCCTTTAAAACGGGCATGTGACAAGTCGTCAAATTGATTATCGCATAATTCCTCCATTGTTTTTGCAAGATAATCGGTATATTCTTTTCTGTCAATCTTATGGGTGTCAAGTGTAATTTCTTTACCGAACTCTACCCACACTTCAGGACGGTTATCACGCATAAACAAGTAATTTACTGCAATCGGTACAAGATTAACTTTTCCGTATTTTTTTGCAGCTTTTTGTGCAATATATGCAAGTCCTGTCTGGAACTCAATCGGTCTAAAATTAGGAGGTTTAATTATACCTTGCGGATAAATATACAGGATATTGTTCAAATCCGACAATAAATCTATGGAATATTTAAGAGCAGACATTGATGCTTGTGCTGATTTTTTATTTACATTAAATGCGCCACTACGACGTAAAAGTGGAAAGCGATTTAATTCTTCCACCATTAATCTGATTTCTTTTTTGAATATTCTAGTACATATGTTATAGCCGACTATTCCGTCCCACCAGTTACAATGCGGTGCAAAAAATATAGTCGGAACACTGCCTACGGATTGAACATTTTCCACACCCTTGTATCGCATTGCATAAAAGCGATTCTCCAACATATTATAAAAGAATCTATCTGCAACCCATAACCAAAATTTTGATGTTCTGGCCGGACGAAAATGCTCAACCTTATCTCTCAACTTGGTTGGCGGAACGTCCGAATACATTTCCTCTAAATTATCCATAGATTAATTCTATCATTTATATGTAATTTTTGTTATAACCT
>CAMDZX010000113.1 GCA_945910925.1 uncultured bacterium
GCTCTGTCAATTCTTTACCTTGTTTTGTTTTTCCGTAACTGATTTTTATATTCTTACCCGACAAAATCTTCAACCAATCTTGATAAAGTTCTTTTTCTCCGACAGCCTCCAAACTGTTGGATACAATTTTATCAGGGTATTCTAATTGGAGATTGGAGTAATACTCCCTAAAAAATGTCTTGAATAACTCTGTTGTTTCATCAGATTCATCAAAATATGTAAAATCTTTTTTATCTATTAACCGACCTTCACGGATAAGCAGAATTGTAATTGCAAGGATTCCGTCCTCGTGTATGGTAGATATGACATCTTCATTGAGTTTTGTATTCTCAAACACAACTTTTTGGCGTTCAAGAGTTTTTTGCAAATCAAGATAACTGTCTCTCAGTTTTGCAGCGCGCTCAAATTGTTCAGACAGAGCATAACGTTCCATTTCTTCCTTTAATTTTTTAAGAAGTTCTGATTGACGTCCCGACAAAAACAATTCGACTTGTGCAACTATTTTTTTGTAATCCTCAGATGATATCTTATTCTGACATGGTGCCATACAACGCCCTATATGATAATAAAGGCACGGACGATTTGAGAATTTAGGCGTTTTGCATTGTTTTAGCGGAAATATTTTTTTTAGAAAGTCCAGAGTCGAATGCATAGCCCTTATGTCCGTATAAGGACCGTAATACTTTCCTTTCTCGGGGTTCATATTCTTTTTTCGGATTATTGAAATTCTCGGATATTCTTCATCAGTAATCAAAAAATAAGGGTATTTTTTATCATCTTTCAGCAGTATATTGTATTTGGGTTTATATTTTTTTATCAAATGCGATTCAAGAATAAGCGCCTCGACTTCGGAATCAGTAATAATATATTCCATACGCTCTATATTAGATACCAGAATCGTAACCTTGACGCTGTCATGTTTTTTATGAAAATAACTGTAAACCCTGCGTTTTAAGTTCTTAGCCTTACCGACATAAATAACCTCATTCTCCTTGTTGTAATAAATATAACAACCGGGTAATGTCGGAACGAGTTTAAGAGTTTGCGCTAAATTATCATTCATACAAGTAATTATAGCATATTATTTGGCAATCATTTCAGCAAGAATTTTTTCGGCTTTTTCTTTTTGCGGGTCGTGGTGAGTAAGTATATCACGTTCCGTATACTTTACGACATAATCGGGGGTAATCCCTTTTTTATTAATATCAGACCCGTTTGGCGTCAGATATTTTGCAATGGTGAGATTCAATCCCGTTGAATTCGGAAGCGGAATAATTCTTTGTACCATACCTTTACCAAAAGTTTTTGTACCTACAAGAACAGCTTTATGATGGTCTTTAAGAGCACCTGACAAAATCTCGCTTGCACTTGCACTTGCGCCATCGACAAGGAGTACAACAGGTTTATCAATCCTTATAAGACTTGTTTGTGCTTTTATATTTTCTATTTTACCGTTCCTTGAAACAATATTCACAATTGTACCGTTATCCAAAAACATATTTGCGATAAAAACCGCATTTGCCAACAAACCGCCTGTATTACCCCGCAAATCAAGGATTAACCCTTTTGTATTTTGAGTCTTTTCTAAAGCTGAAAGAAACTCATTTGTTGTGGATACACCAATAAAACTTGATATACGAATATATCCGATATCTTTTTCTACAGACGACTTTACTGATTCTATTTTTATTGACTCTCTTGTTATAATTTTTGTAATTTTTTGTTTATTTCTAAGCAGCTCAATCTTGACCTGCGTACCGTTTTTACCGCGAACTAATGCGGCAACATCGGCAATATTCATTCCGCTGACGCTTTTATTATCAACCTTCATAATAATATCATTTGCTTTAATTCCTGCGGCTTGTGCCGGCGTATCATCAAGAACACTATATACAACAATCTTGCCGGCATCACTCATTATATTCACTCCGATACCTGAGATTTTGGATTCAATAGAACTGTTTTGTTCCGCATACTCTTTTTTATTCAAATATCTTGAATAATCATCATCAAGACTGGCAATCATTGTATCAATCGCAACTTTTGCATCCTCATCGGTTTTTATTTTACCCTTGTAATGCTCTTTCCAGTAACTCCAATCCTGAGAATTAAGTGATGAATCATAAAAGCCTGAATCAATCTCTTTCCACGTTTTGTCAAACAATTTCTGCGAAGAAATTACTGAAGTATCCGTAAGAGATTGAGGGTTAATATTGGGCGGGACATGCAAAAAAACTACTACTAATTGATTAACAATAAATAGTAATAATACGGTTAAAATAACAATAAAGCCCTGTTTTTTTATCATAAGATAATTTAACATCAACGAAAAAAAATTATCAATACGCAACAGGCTAATCAAGTAGCAGAATAGTTAATTTATCTTGGGAAAATTATTTTAACAGGTCTACCATCAACCAAAAAGAACCCTTTTTCCTCGCAAGAAAAATTACAATTCGGGATTAATTTAGATTTTATCATGCGTTTTTGAACATTTTTTTCTACATTTTGAATATTTATAGGTTTAATTTTTATCATACACACCTCAATTTTTATTCTACAAATATAATAAAGCCCGTAAAAATAAAATTTGCGGGTATAAAATACGATGTCGGTGAATAAATCATTCGCCGACATCGTAAACTTTTATGTTTCCATTTATATTTTCATTCCACCTGCTTGATATGCCATCGCCATTTCGGCCTGCGCCTCATCATAATTTATTTTTCCTGCAGATAATAATGCTAAATGCTTACCGATATCACTATCTTCCGGCTGAATACCTTCCATTTTCAGACCTTCTTTACTATCTTTGTATTTTATATTTACTTCTCGTCCGTCAATCGTACCTGTGATTGAGCCTTTTGGTTTAAACAAATAAAATCCGCTTGACACCTTCAAATCTACATCCTTACCGCCAATCTGACCCTTGACAGTTCGACCGCCTAAAAATCCATCTGAATATTCGACATCAAAACCGGCACCTGTCATGTGATGTTTATCAGAAAAGCTAAATAATGACGGATGTTTATAATTTACTGATTTTTCAAAAACTTCAAGTTGATTATCTGAATATGTTGATTGTCCGTTATTTAAACCTTTAAAAGCAACGGTATCTTTATCGGGAGTTCTTTCTAATGCAACTTTTTGCTGGTCTTTGATAAAGTTTGGCATAAATTCTTCAAACTTCATCTGTCTTACACCATTTTTATCACCCTTAATTGTTACCACACCGTTATTCTTTGTTGCAACGCAGTTTTCACCATTACTTGTTGTATATTTAATTGTTGTAAATCCGCTATTAACACCTGACATAAAAAACCTCCTTTAAACTACATATCTATAAAACTTGTTATATTAAAATCCACCGTCATAATAAGGGCTCAAAGGATCCATCTTATTCATTGACTCAAAAGGATCATATAAGTCTTGGTTATAGGCTCCTCTTGTCATAGGATCCTCGTAGTGCGGACTCAAAGGATTCGTTTTATTCAATGGATTTAACGGGTCATTTAAATCATTACCATAGGCATCCTTATTAAGAAAATCTGTTTGTGCAAATTCCGATTCATTTTTTATTGCGGTCTCAATATCAGGGACATGCTCGGCAGTTGTTTTAGACGCTCCGGTTTCAGATGTTACATCTATATCCTTTCTTATAGTTTTTAATTCTTCAAGAAGGGCATCTATTTCTGTCTTCTTAGCTTCCGGCATGTTTGGATGATTTTTTAAACGTTCTAATTTATTAATTTTTACATCTAACTGTTCTGCTGCTGAGCCTGTTGAACTTTTACTGCCAATATCCTTTTTAATGGTTGTTACTTCTTCAAGAAGGGCATCAATTTCTGCCTTCTTAGCTTCCGGCATGTTTGGATGATTTTTGAAACGTTCTAATTTATTAATTCTTGCATCTAACCGTTCTGCTGCTGAGCCTGTTGAACTTTTACTAAATTTATCATTTGGCAAATGATATTTGTCAGAAACTTTTTTCCCTGCATCTTTAATATCTTTGACAGATTTTTTTAATGCACTTGAAACATCTGAAACAACTTCTTTACCCAATCTATCAACAACTTCTGCTGAAGATATTTTCCTAAATGTTAACATAACTAATAATCCTTTCCTTTTCCCTAATAACTTATGTTTATATAAAGGAAAGTTTTTATATTAAATTGCCCCGCCCAGTCCCATCACATCATATCATATCATATCATATCATATAGGGCATTATAACACGATTTCAGCCTTGTCAAATCCATCTTAATATTTAGTTACAATCCAAGAAATATTAAGAAATATTATGCATCAGGATTATATAAACAGATAAATAAAAAATTACTTCATTTAGCTACCATTTACCCCAAAATTGCGTTAAATATACAATCCGATTACACAAGTGTAAGTAATTCTTGAATAGTTGTATCATAATCAGACTTATAATCTGTTGATTGGCATAGAAATTCGTTAATTTTATCCATTTTTGCAATCGCTTCATCACAAGCAGGGTCAGAACCTTTTACATACGCACCTATATTAATCAAATCCTCATTTTTCTTATATACTGCCAGCAGGTTTCTGATTTTTCCTGCGGCATCACGATGTTCTTTTGTTGTAATATCCGGCATGACACGGCTCAATGATTGCAACACATCAACTGCAGGATAATGGTTTCTGTGTGCCAAATCTCTGGAAAGCATTATGTGCCCGTCAAGAATACTTCTTGAGGTATCAGATATAGGTTCGTTAAAATCATCACCTTCTACAAGTACCGTATACAATCCTGTTATTGTACCTTTGTCATTATTTCCGACTCTTTCCATGAGTTTAGGCATAAGTGCAAAAACTGAAGGTGTATATCCTCTCGTTGCAGGCGGTTCACCTACGGCAAGTCCGACTTCTCTCTGTGCCATTGCAATACGAGTAACACTATCAAGCATAAATAATACGTCCTTACCTTTATCACGAAAATACTCTGCAATAGTTGTTGCAACAAAGGCAGCCTTAATTTTTACAAGTGAAGGCTGTTCTGATGTTGCCGCAATAACAATTGAACGTTTCATACCCTCAGGACCGAGTATTTCTTCAATAAACTCTCTAACCTCACGCCCGCGTTCTCCGATAAGAGCAATAACGTTCAAATCTGCAGTTGTATTTTTTGCAATCATACCGATTGTTGTACTTTTGCCTACACCTGAACCTGCAAAAATACCGAGCCGCTGCCCTTTGCCAACTGTTATAAACCCGTCAACAGATTTCAAACCTAAAGATAAGGGCTCATTTATCCGTTTTCGTTTTAGAGGATTTATTGCAGGAGCATATATAGAACGTGTATCAAAACAATTTATTTTCCCCAGAGTGTCAATAGGATTACCCAAACCGTCAAGTACACGTCCTAGAAGTTGTTCCCCAACGGAAACCCTGAGTGAAGAACCCGTATTGACGACAATAGCCCCCGGCTGTATACCTTCCATAGAACCCAACGGCATAAGCAGAATTCTATCCTCTTTAAATCCGACAACTTCTGCCCAAACAGGTTCTGAATTGTGTGAATTATAAATATGGCATAAGTCACCAATTGACGACTTCGGTCCATCAGCTTCTATTATCAACCCTATAATTTCTATAATTTTACCGATTTCTTTTATAGGATTGACCGAATTTATTATTTCCAGGCATTTAT
>CAMDZX010000114.1 GCA_945910925.1 uncultured bacterium
CCTGCCGCAACACCATACAAACCTACAAACGCATCATTAGCAGATGATTCTGATTCACGGAACCCTGTTTCAAATCCGGCATCAAACCCGCGTTTTTTCATATCGGTCCAAGTTCTTGGAATGACCATTGCGCCAACATCAACTAGTGTTGCGCCCCAAACAGGCTCATCCGCAAGAAATTTTAACATATTATTCCAACAACCTTTGAATGCCGGTTTATTATTTCTGACATTCTGTTTATTATTGTTCATATTAAATTGTTGGTTAATTGTATTCATTACTTACTTGTTTCTACTTTCATTTTAAATTTATCCAACATCGGGAATTTTTGATTCAATCCCCTTGATGTGACAGATACACTCGGAAATGTATCCATCAATCCTGCAACTGACATAGAAGTATCATCCGGTTTGAAAACTTTATTTTGTGCAGCAGCCAGTCTTACTTTTTCTTCTGCATCGTGTTTTTTGGTTCTTAATCTGGTATATATCGGAACAATCACACCCAAAATGGCCAAAGATGTTCCGAGATTTGCCATTTGACACTTAGCACGCAGCTTAACTGCTTTTTCAAGTTCTGCTCCAACACCTTTTAACTCATCCGAAGATTTTAGATGTGTATTCAATACCCAATTCTTGAATTTTGTCAGCATACCTTTATTTTTTGAAGGGTCATAAGTTTTGTTTAATAATTCAACACCTGTTTTCTTTTCTAAGTGTGATGCCATTGCTTTTGCACCATAATCTCCAAGGAAATACATACTTGAGAAGGTAATAATATCTCTTGTATGAGCTTCTTTGAGTTCAGCCTCATCATCCGCAACCGCCATCCTTGATGCAAATGTAACCGCAGAAATAGCTCTTGCCTGATCCATTGTAGGGAATTGATCTTTAAATTGAACAATATTCTTCAAAGTCTTTGCATTCGGCATTTTCATCATTGACAAAAGTCCGACAGCAAGCATTGAAGATACTGCCCATATCTTGTGTCCTATAAGATTGTGTTTTTCTTCTTTTATTTGTTCCGGCGTCTTTTTGATATTGTCATCTTTTCCGTAACTTTCGTGAATCGGCGCACCCTTTACACCCGAAATCTTTTCTGTGATTTTTCGGTTAATATGCTGCATAGACGCTGCAAGCGGTAAAATCACCATCATTCCGAGTATACTTTTTGTTTTTAATAAACGTTTTGAACGCTTTGTAAAATCAGCAATTTCACCCGGTTTCAAACCTTCTTTTACAATACCTTTTAGTATTTGATGTGTATCTGTCAGAGTTCTTTCAAGTCCCGCTTGCAAACCTTCCCCGAACTTCACATCCTGTGCAACATGAGTTTTACGAGAAATAGACTTAAATATAGCTTTTATACGTTTTTTAGGAGTTTTCTTAACTAATTCCTCCGATAATTTTCCATCTTTGTATTTAAAACTTGTTCTTGTCAATTTTTCTGCCGCATCAGACATTTCTTGTTTCGACATAGCCTTATTAAAGGCTACATCCTTAAATCCGTCTGTTCCTTGTGCCTCATTAAGCATATTATAATTTACCGCATATACTCGGGCATGCTTTTCGTTGTTGAAAATTTGCATACCATCCTTGAAGGCTTCAGTATTTTCGACATTGTTGTAATGATTTGTAACTTTATTAATAGTATCTGAACTTGCCCAGCAATTAGCCATTTGAGCCTTATCTTTGCCCATAATGCTTCTGTTAAACAGCTTTGCAATTCCAAGTGTTATAAAGCCCGGAATTAAACAATTTACGATTAAACCTGATGATTCCCTTCTTAAAGCCTCAAAACCTGCAAAAATATTAGTCAGAGATTCCCATATTGAACGCGGTAATATTGCCGTCAATAAATCTATTACGGCAACGTTAATCATAGGTTCTTTTTCGCACTTCTGGATTAAACCTATAAGTTTACTTCCGCCCTTAAAATTTGGAACATCTTTTCCAACATTACTTCTTGTACGGGCAGTATTGTTTATATTATTCTGTTGACTTACACTTAACTGACTAATCATACACAATCTAATTGACTACAAGTTGATATAAAGATTATAACAACTACACTATTTAATTAAAACCTAACAAAAAAAAAATTGCGCCTATTGTTAGTAAATATTAACATTATATTAAGACTTAATCTGATTGTTTTTTAAATCTATGCTTTATTTTCTTAAAAAAAAGTTGGCAGCTCTTTATTTCTTGCAGGCATGTAAAAAATATTCCAAAATTCAGGAATATTAACCGAATTAGCTATTGTAAATTATTGTAACAAAACCGTAAATTTTCTTCATAAAGTGTATGATTTACAACAAATTGAACTAATATTGAGAAATGAAACTGGGAGCATTTATAGTACCAACAGGAATTGGTGCATCAATCGGCGGGTTTGCGGGAGATGCGAGTTGTTATGCAAGAAAATTCGCACAGAAAGATAAACTTATAGTAAACCCTAATGTTGTCAATGCAGGTTGTTTTTCGGGAATAACAAACAATATGATGTATGTTGAAGGCTATTCTCTGGACGAGTTTTTTAAGGGAAACTTATGTCTAAAAGAACGTAGCAACAACAAAATTGGTGTTATTTTTGATAAAGGAATATCGGAAGGGATACTTAATGTTCATATAAATACAATTAATGCCGTAAGAACTGTATACGGAATTGATATTATAGGCTGGGATATAACCGATGAAAATGTCGGGGTAGAATTTTATGTAGCCTCATCAGGAATATCAACAGGACGAATTGCGAATATCGAAACAATTTTACATTCTGCCAAAAGACTAGTTAATAGAGGTGCAGAAGCAATAGCAATAGTATGCAGATTTGAGGACTATGAATGTGATGATTATTCCAACGGAATTGGTGTCGACCCCGTAGGCGGAGTGGAAGCCGTTATTTCACATTACATATCTAAGGAATTAAAAATTCCGTGTGCGCACTCTCCGGCGTTTGAGGATATCGAAACAGAGCAACGACTCGTTGATGCAAGATGTTCAGCAGAATATATTACACCGACATACCTACCTTGTATTTTGATAGGACTTTCGCAAGCTCCTCAGCTATCTACACAAGGAATATCAGTTAATGACTTGGATTATTTATTAATGCCATACAACTCAATGGGTTCTATACCTGTATTTGAAGCCGTAAAAAATAATATTCCGATATACGCAATAAAAGAAAACAAAACTGTCTTGGATGTAACCGCAGAAAAACTCAACATTGAATGTATCAGCGTAGATACATACGATGAGGCTTTTGAACTAATCCACAAATCTTAAATGTTGAAATGACCGTATGAGTTTTATATAATTACCTTGAGAGGTTTAAATGAAACATTTTACAGGTTCTTATATTGTTACCGTTATCGGCTTAATCCTTGCCTATTTATGGGGTGAACACGTACATGCCGGTACGGGTTTAATGTGTGTATTTATAGCATTTGTGCTCGGTGTATTAGAAGTGAGTCTTTCTTTTGACAATGCAGTTGTCAACGCAATGAAGCTTGAAACAATGACAAAAGAATGGCAGCACAGGTTTATTACTTGGGGGATTGCGATTGCCGTGTTCGGTATGAGATTTTTATTCCCGCTTCTTGTCGTTTCGATTTTTGCAAAGCTCAATCTGATAAAAGTCTTGAAAATTGCAGTTTCAAATTCGCAGCTTTATGCGTATTACCTTCATCAGACACATGCCCCAATAGTAACGTTCGGCGGTGCGTTTCTTATAATGCTTTTTATGGGATATTTCTTAAATCCCGACAAAGAACTGGATTGGATTGTTCCTGTTGAAAAATTTATAAAAAAAGTTCCAAAAAGCAAGGTACTTGATACGCTTATTGCACTTGCTATGGTAGATATTATTCAGATGCTTCAACCTGCACCGATTAGAATGAATGTTCTTATTTCGGGAATTGCGGGGATTTTGACTTACTTAACTATTGATACAATATCACAGAAGCTTGAAAATCTTGATGAAAAACGAGAAAAAGAATGTTGTTCAACAAGTAAATGGTTTAATTGTTCGTGTTTTGTGAGTTTTATGTATCTTGAGCTTATTGATGCATCTTTCTCACTTGACGGAGTTCTTGGGGCGTTTGCACTTAGCAGCGATATAATTATTATCACAATCGGGCTTGCAATCGGAGCAATGTTTGTCAGGTCATTAACACTTCTTTTGGTAGAAGAAAAAACTTTGACAAATTATCCTTACCTTGAGCATGGCGCACATTGGGCTATCGGAGTTCTTGCGGTAATAATGTTTGTTTCAACAATTGTTGAAGTACCTGAGGTGGTTACGGGTCTTTCGGGACTTGCGTTTATTGTTGCGGCTTTGGTTTCTTCAATTAAAAAGAACAAGGAGTGTTCGTAATGAAAATATTGTCCGGCATGTCGTTAGAGGAAATCGAAAAATTAGTTTTAGAGCTTAAGGCTTCAAAATTCAGAGCAAAACAAATACATAACTGGATTTATTTAAAATCTGTTTCATCAATTGACGAAATGACAGATTTATCCAAGCAGTTCAGAGAAGAATTTAAGCAGATTGCACAAGTAACAAATACAAAAATCAAAATCAAACAGGTAAGCGCAGACGGGACAATAAAATATCTTATTGAATACCCTGATGGAGAATGTGTAGAAACAGTTCTAATGAGGTTTGATAACAGAGCAAATTTGACTGCCTGTGTAAGCTCTCAAATAGGATGTTCTGTCAATTGTTCATTTTGTGCCACAGGTAAACGTGGTTTTATAAGAAACCTGACGGCAAATGAAATTATTGAACAGGTGCTTACAATACAACGAGATACGGGACTTAAAGTTACAAATATTGTATTTATGGGGCAAGGAGAACCGTTGCTTAATCTTGATAATGTTTTAAAGGCATTAGATATATTTAACAATGATTTTCAGATAGGTGCAAGACGTATAACAATTTCTACAAGCGGAATAATCCCTCAGATAAAAAAACTGGCAGAAAAAGAGTTACAATCAACTCTTGCAATTTCTTTACACGCATCTAATCATGCCGTCAGAAAACAGATTATGCCTATCGAAAACAAATATCCGATTGATGAACTAATATCCGCATTAAAAATGTATGTCGAAAAAACAGGACGCAGAATAACAGTTGAATATATTTTGATTAAAGATTTGAATTGTACGATGGAATCTGCAAAAGAATTGGCACATTTATTACACGGTTTGAAATGCAACATTAACCTTATACCGTACAATCCAGTTACTAAAACAGATTATGAAAAACCGTCAAATAATGAAATTATGAAGTTTAAATATCTTTTAGAGCATTCAGGTAAAAAAGTTACGGTAAGACTTGAGCGTGGTGCCGATATTGATGCGGCATGCGGACAATTGAGCGGAAAAGCCTGCAAGAAAGAATGTTAGAGGTTGAAAATGAATAAAGTTTTTGAAAGAAATATCAATTCACTTAAAAATGAAAGTATTAAGAATTTATTACTTAATCACACTTATAAAACCCAACCGCTTCTAACCTCAACAAACGGATATAATATGCAATATGAAGGGATTTATCTTCATAGTGAACAAAACCCTATTGCAGAATCAAAAACAATATTTCAATCAGCAGGAAACAGTAAGGATTCTATTCATTTAATATACGGATTGGGATTGGGGTATCTTTTTCAACT
>CAMDZX010000115.1 GCA_945910925.1 uncultured bacterium
AAACTTTTTTATTTGGTAACTGTAATATTACAGATTGATACAATAAGTCATAAATATCAATCTCATCGGCACCGTTCAAATCCGTAACAAACTGTCCTTCCTTGATTTCCACCTCTTGTTTTTCGTCATCAAAAACCGAACCTTTTGCAAACATTTCGTCAATATCAAAATCCAGTTCATAATCATATTCTTTCAGGCACAAATCACAAATCAATTTTACGGTACCGGAAATGTTACCCTTAATGCTGACAAATTCGCCAAGAGAAGTAACGTCCAGAGATGCCTTAATATCGGCTTTCGGCTCAAGAAGGTTGTCCTCAATATCAAGGTGAAGAAATTTGTTTTTTGAATTTTCAAGTTCCGAAATTTTAATTTTATCCATAAACTTCATCCTGTAAAACAAGACTTGCTATTTGTGTAGATACAAAACAAATCTTTTTAACCGGTCCGTTTGCTTCTTTTTCTACAAGTACTGGCGACGGACTTTTCATCAACTGCTTGAATTCCTGATATACTGCTTGCGGATTATCAAAATAAAGAATAACCGGAGTTGCAGCACCTTTCAAGAATAAAACCAATGCTGTTCTTGTTTTTGGTTGCGGAATATATTGTTGAGCCATTTGAAATTCTCCTTTTACAATAACTCTGTATCTAAATTTTAGCATGAATATTTTTGTATAGTAAAAATATTCTGATTTAGCAATAAAAAAGAACTTTTAGGGTTATTATTTATATTGCAATGCTTGTGAAATATGGACTTCGGATATATTATCCGCACCGTCCAAATCTGCAATAGTACGTGCCAGTTTGAGTATTCTGTTGTATTTTCTGCCCGAAAGCCCGTATCTTTGAGCGGCATTTTTGAGGATTTCCGCTGATTTGTCAGAAAGTGTACAGTATTTTTTTATCTGTTTGTTTGTTAATTCGGAATTAGTAAAAATGCCTTCGTTTTTGTATCTTTCCGCTTGAATTTTTCTTGCTTTTATAATCCTTTTTCTTATACTTGCAGAAGATTCGCTCTCCTGTTTTTGTATAAGTTCATCCGTCGTAAGTCTTGGAACTGTAATGACTAAATCAATTCTATCCAAAAGCGGACCGGAAAGCCTTGATTGGTAGCGTTGAATTTGAGTTTCAGAACATGTGCATTGTTTTTCTTTGTCACCTAGAAAACCGCATGGACAAGGATTCATAGCACCAATAAACATAAACTTTGCAGGATATCTGATAGAATTTTTTGCTCTTGATATAACAATCTCACCATCTTCGAGCGGTTGTCTTAATGTTTCAAGTACGTTTCTCGGGAACTCGACAACTTCATCTAAAAACAGCACACCTCTATGCGCAAGAGTAATTTCTCCGGGTTTCGGGTTTGAACCTCCACCGATAATTCCTGTTGCTGATGCCGTGTGATGAACCGCTCTAAACGGACGCTGATTCATCAATGGTTTATCGGGAGAAAGAAGTCCTGATATTGAATAAATTTTTGTAATCTCAAACGCTTCTTCCAATTCAAGCGGCGGCAGAATAGACGGTATACATTTTGCCATAAGCGTTTTCCCTGACCCCGGTGAACCTGTCATAAGAAGATTATGTCCGCCTGCTGCAGCTATTTCCAATGCCTTTTTCGCCTTTTCCTGACCTTTTACGTCTTTAAAATCGTAGATAAAATCATCTTCCTGATTGTTTAAATAATCATCAATATTGACCTTAGTAGGTTTAATGGAGTTTTCTTCAAAATATTCCAATATTTCAGCAAGTGTTTTTATTCCTATAATATCGGCTTTTCCGCTAAGAGCCGCCTCTCTGGCGTTTTCATAGGGAACAAAGATTGTTCTTATTTCTTTTGATTCAAGCTCGGATACAAGCGGTAATATTCCATTTACGGGTCTTAGTGAACCATCCAGAGAAAGTTCGCCTAAAAAGGCGCAGCCGTTTATCTTATCAGAATCAATAAGTCCTTCCTCCAGCATAATACCAACCGCCATAGGTAAGTCAAAATAAGTACCCTCTTTTTTTATGTCAGCGGGTGCAAGGTTGATAACAACACGTCCTTTGGGAAATGAAAACCCCGAATTTTTAATAGCGGAACGAATACGTTCTTTTGCCTCAGATACGGCACTATCAGGAAGTCCGACTATATTGATGTTTGGAAGTGAGTTAATAACGTCAACTTCAGCTTCCACAATACAGGCATCTATTCCAAAGGTTGTAGCTGTTATACATTTACATACCATAGGTAAATTATAACATAAATAACAAAATAGATATTTTTCTTAATATCAAAAGCCTCTGGTGGATTCAACAAGTAAGTGGAACGATTAAGCTACCAACTTGTTATTGTTTCACTAAGTGACTGTAATAAAATAATAAAATATTATCCGTACAAAATTTATTAAACTTACAATCTGCAACTACTCTACATTACAGATAGTTATTACTAAAATTGTCTCGGACAGTAGTGGCAAAAACGGAGAAGAAGGGATTGTCTTGCTCACTCCCGTTAAACGGCGTTACGCTTTAATTTGACGGATAAATTTGAAATAGGGAATGTTGGTATAGTTTAGGTGCTGTTTAAAATTTACCCCCTTCCCTGTTTTTGAGAGAAATTATCCTTTTTATCCTTGCTTGGTTGTCGGCGTTAAACGTGTCTGCGTGTTTTGCTTCGCAAAAGCACTCCGCACTGTCTTGGATTATTGGCAGTTCGAAAACCTCCATTCGTTAAGTTTTGCTATTGCAAAACAGCTACTCATTTCGATTTTCTCACTTGGACGGCGTTCCGTTCGCTATTGCTCACTCCAGCCTTGCCAAAATCCGCTCTGCCGACAATCCGCTTTCTTATCCTTAAATTTATCCTTTTTTCTAAAATAATGTTGTGATTTCGGCTAAAACTCCGACAGAATTTGGATTTTAGCGAAGATAGAAAAAGGATAAAATTTCCGAGTCGTGGGAAAATTGTTGTCGGATTAAGTAAATCCGACCTACGTAACTATAACGTCAGTATCTCACAAATAAATCTGAATTTAAAGAGATAGAGGAGTTTTTAAAATATTTCTTAGAATAGGGACTTTTAAAAAAGTTTATATCATAGATAATAAAATTATCTGAAATATTATAAGTTTAAATAATAGGAGGAAACATGAAGGTATTGTTAATAAACGGTTCGCCGAACGAAAAAGGTTGTACTTATACGGCGTTGAATGAAATTGCTCAAACTCTGGACGTTGAAGGTATAGAAACAGATATTTATTATATAGGTAAAGACCCGATTGCACCTTGCAGAGATTGTAGAGCTTGCGGTAAAATCAGGAAATGTGTAATTAATGATAAAGTTAATGATTTTGTTGAATATGCAAGAGATTTTGACGGATATATAATAGGTTCACCAGTTCACTATGGTTCAGCATCAGGTGGAATTATCCCATTTTTAGACAGGGTATTTTTTGTTGATTTTATGTCAGGACATAATTCTTTTATTCATAAACCCGGAAGTGCAATAGTTTCAGCAAGACGTGCCGGAACAACCGCAACGATTGACCAATTAAATAAATATTTTCAAATCAATCAGATGCCTGTTATTTCGGGAAGATATTGGAATATGGTTCACGGTTCAACTCCTGATGAGGTTCTTAAGGATGAAGAAGGTATGCAAAATATACGTATTCTTGCACACAACATGGCATATCATTTAAAATGTAAAGAAGCCGGAAAAAATGCAGGGATTATACCGCCACAACAAGAAGAAACAGTTTATACAAATTTTATTAGATAAGAGGTTTTAGATGGAAGAAGTTAGAATTGATTTAAGAATACCTGACAAAGAACGAGAAATGGAGATGAAACGGAGTTCTGAGCTTTGTTTTAAAATTAATCATACAATGCCCACATCAGATGAATGCCGCAAATTGATTGAAGAATTGTTTGATAATAAACTGGATAAAACAACAATAATCAATCCTCCGATATTTTTACTCCAAGCAAATAAAGTCAAACTTGGAAAAGGTATTGTGTTACTAAACGGGTTTCAATGTATGTCATCAGGAGGACTTGTGATTGAAGATAATACGTTGATTTCTTTGAATTGCACCATTGCAACAAATAATCACGACTTTTACGACAGACCCGTTATTACCTGCAAACCTGTTCACATAAAGAAAAACGTATGGATAGGAGTTAATGTAACAATATTGGCAGGTGTAACAATAGGCGAAAATGCCATAGTGGGTGCAGGTTCTGTTGTAACAAAAGATGTTCCCGATAATGCAGTTGTAGTAGGTAACCCTGCAAGGGTTATAAAATACTTGGATGCAGATAAATTTCAATCTTAGAATATTGATAACCTGTTTATATAAAGACACATGGTTTGATTTCTTGTACAAGTTTTTTGATTATTTTCCGGTGCAAAAAATTGTACCTTTGACTTCAGCCTCCGCTCGTTCGCGCTCGAACCTGGGCAAAGCTTCGCTTTGCGGTTCTCATCCCTTCTGCAATATTTTTATTATAAAGCACCAAAAATCGGAGAAGAAGGGATTGTCTTGCTCACTCGCGTTGAACGGCGTTACGCATTTCGCCTTCGCGAAACGCTTCAGCCTCCGCTCGTTCGCGCTCGAACTTGGGCAAAGCTTCGCTTTGCGGTTCTCATCCCTTCTGCAACATTTTATTACCAATCTCAAAAAACGGAGAAGAAGGGATTCGAACCCTTGGTGGAGTTTCCCCCACAACGACTTTCGAGGTCGTCACCTTAAACCACTCGGACACTTCTCCATTATTCTAATATTGCATCTATTATTTTTATATGTTTGTTGCGTGTTCCTTCTTCAAGTTTAAAATAAACAAGCTGATTTGGAAACTTATACTCATTTTCTTTAAATTCTTTGAAACAATCTTTGTCGCAATAACATATTTTTTCGGTATTTAACGCTTCAACATCTCTCACTATATTAAAAATATCTGCGCCTCCGATTTTGATTTCCCTGTTTGGTTGTGCCTCAGGAATATAGATATCTTCAATTGTCGATAAAAATAAAAATCTGTAATTCAAGTTTTCGTTATAAAGCCGTTTGTCCATAATATCCGTGTTCAGTACAAAAGCTCTGCGACAACCTGACTCAACAATATCTTCAATTTTAAACATTGCAACTTTGATACAACTTTCGTCATATCTGAAAACTGTTCCATATTTTGCCAGAGATTTATCATTATCAGGGTCAAAAATATATATATCAAAATTCAAATCTTTTGACATAATCTTTAAAACTTTATGTATAACCCTTTTCCATCTTGAAATAGATTTCTTTTTTCCGCCTGTAAAAACAATAATCTTTTCTTTGGTGTATTTTTTTCTCAAGAATTTGATTTCATCACAGTCATCAAAAAACATAAATATTTCTCCGCTTACAATAATTATAATATAAAATTTTTTTATGTTACTATATTGGGTATGATTAAACCTGAATTATTAATGCCTGCGGGTAATTTAGAAAAACTGGAATACGCAATCAGATATGGTGCCGATGCGGTTTATCTCGGAGTCGTTGATTTCAGCCTGCGTGCTATGCGTAAGGGTG
>CAMDZX010000116.1 GCA_945910925.1 uncultured bacterium
TGAAGGCAAAAAAATCTCTGTGAAAACGCTTAATAATCTCTTAAACAGACAAGATATTCAAAATGTTCAAGAATATATCAACTCATTATCCAAAGAAGCAAAAATTGCTGGTATAAATCATATTCCACAAGAAAACAGTGATTTTGAAAAACCTAGAACAGCCGAAATTTGTAATACTGTTTATTCAAAAGATTACGGCAGATTTAGTGATGAACGCTTGTTTGAGTTTTTAGATAAACAGAAAGAAAACGATTATAAAGATATTAATGGCATTTTAGGATTAATCAAGCTTTATAAAGGTACTGGTAAACTGGATACTTCTCATCCCGCAGAAGTTTTGCTTGTCGCAAACGGTGATTATGACGGGGCACAAAATACAATCAAACTTAGAGAGCAAATTATTCAAGAGGGGTTAAATTTCTCTGATGGGGCTTTACATGAATTCTTTAATAAACCTGATACTGATTTTGAAAATGTAAACAAAATTTTATCTTATATGCGAGATGAAAAGATTAAGTTTTATAGTTTTCCTGAGCGATTCTTTAGTGAGAAGAAAGGATATAACAAATTATTTTTGTATAACAACATTAATGCCTTTCGTTATGATGACGAAATGAATAAAAAAATGGAACAACTCGCAGAAAAATTAGATACGCAAGATGAATTGGATTATTCGCTTAAACTTATTAATCAAAAAAGATATCCTAACGATATTGATTATCATGAACTCAGATTTAATTACAAATTTGATGATATTGGCGAAATAATGGATTGCTACAAAAAAGATAGCGAAGCTACAAAATATATTGTTGATATGAAAACTGATTCCGGTTATTGGAGATTTAGTAATAAGGATACTATTATCCCTATAATTAATTCATACATAGACAATAAAGATTTGACAGATGAATTAATAAACCTAAAAACAGAAAAAGGGAATTATATTATAAATAACGTAGATAACTTTAAAAATATAGTTGAAGCAACAAAAACAGATAAGGATTTTACAATAAAACTCCTAAAGACTAAAGATGAATTCTCAGAAGGTCGAAAAGAACTGCGTTTTACTCCAGAAACAGTAGCTGAGATAGTAAAAGCATCTGCAATTGATAAAAATTATGTAGAACATCTTCTCTCATTAAAAGAAAAAGATGATTATGATATTGACAGATATCGTGTCAGAAACGGTGAAAATTTCATTTTCTTGACTCAAGAGGCACAAAAAGATAAAGAATATGTTGATTTATTGATGAATTCTAAGAGTAAGGTATATAATGGAGCCAAATATCGTTTTCCAACCTCAAGCGTCATATATATATTGAAGAATACCACTCCTGAAAATAAAGATTTTATCAAGGAGATAGCAACTAAAAAAGTCGAAACGTATAATTCTTCATATGATAAATATAACAGTAATGATGTAGAAAATTTGGCAAAATCATCATTTATCGATGTGAATTTAACAAAAATGGCTTTAAATGAAACCTTTAAACTAAATGGAGAGGATATAAACAGATTTAGAAATACATTTGATATTTTAAGTCTGGTAAAAGCCTCTCAAAAAGATCCGGATTTTACAAAATATTTATTGAAGCAATATGAAGTCTCATATGGAGGTGACCGTATTCCAAGATTTGATGGCGGTGATATAGCCGGACTTGTTAATCTTCTTGATAAAAACGATAAAGAAACCGTAAAAACTTTAGTTGATATGCAGCAATCAAGTTTTTATGACGGGAAACTTACTCCAAGATTTAAAGCTAGTGATATTGGATATCTTTTAGGCTATCAGGGTGATGATAAAAATTTTGTTATGGAATTGATAAATGAGCATATAATTGATAAATTTGGGAACAAACATTATTTATACAATAGCGGCGATATTGACCCCATTATAAACGCAAATAAAATTAATAAAGATTATACATCTCTACTATTAGAAGAAAACAAACAAAATCGCCGGTATCAAGGTTACAATATCGAAAATTTAGCACGAGCAGCTATTATCAATCCAAGTTTAACCGATAAATTAAGATTTTTAAAATCTAATGCTCAAAAATATTCTGATAGTCCCCGATTTGATACTTGGGCTATTAGAGAGATTGTGACCTCTGCTAAAAATGATATAGCTGAAGATGATGTTGTTAATCTTGCAAAAATGACAACAGTAGATAAAAACGGAAATGTAGTTGACAGATTTTCCGATAACGGGATGCGTTATGCAATCAAATGCTTACGCAATAACAATAACTTTACAAAGAAATTATTGAATATTACAACTGTTAATGCAAGCGGACAAAAAGTTCCTTTATATACCGGACAAGAAATATCAGATTTAGTAAATACTTTAACTGAAGAGAAATATGAAAAAATCAGGAATACAATAGGCTCTGTGATAGAACAGTTGCCTGCAAAAGATATCATTGTCGTTTCAGATTTTCTTGACTTTTATCAGATACCGGAATTAAATGCTGTTCCGTTAGCAAGAAAAAAAGCTTTGTTAAAAGCACTCATTGCTTCAAATGCTGATTTATTTAACTTATCTCCGCTTGTTAAAGAAAACTTCCCTCTAATTCCTAATACTCAAGAAGAATATTGCAGTACATTACCTGCAATTGTACGTTCTATCGGTATAGAAACAAATGACTTAAATGAAAAACAAATTAAAGAATTTAATGATAATCTAAACAATTTATCAAGCAGCCTAAAAACTCTACCGAATAAAGAATTTAACGATTTAGAAATTTCTCAAACGTATTCAAAAGATGAGTTTATAACGGATGTTCTGAACAAATTATCTCAATCAAATATTTCAGATTATGAAAAACAAAAAGTATTTGATTATTATGGATTTGAATTGCACAATAACCCAAAAACGGAAATCGGTTACGCAATTGTGGGTTATCCCGTAAATTTAAACAACGGCAAAAAACTTGCAGAAATAAAAGACCCTGAAACAAAACGTGTTGTTGAAAGTTTAAGAGAAAATGTTATAAAATTCTCTGAAAATAACAAAATAACCTCTAATAACAAAGATATTGAATGTTATTTGAATAATGTAGTAAAAGCACTACCTGAATTGAGAACAACTATCGGTAGGAAACAACATGATTTCCATAATTTTGATGTAATGAAACACTCTTTAAAAGTAATGCAAAATATTACTCAAAATCCTGAATTTGATACGTTGAACGAGTCAGATAAAAAAATCATGTTACTTGCTGCTCTAATGCATGATATTACAAAAGCTGAACGAGTAAGTGATCCGACACATGCGCACGAAAGTAGCTTTGATACATTCTTTATCACCAAAAAGTTTCATTTATCAAAAGATGAAGAAATTAAGTTGTATAAACTTATAAACAGTCATGAATGGTTAGCATATATCCAAAATGGAAAAGGTGATTTAGATAAACAAAAACGAATGCAGTCGGTTGCATTTGATTTACAACAGAATAATACATTTGATTTATCATATATGTTTACAAAAGCTGATTTGCAAGCTATTAAGAAAAACGAACATAATACAATAAACAGGTTTTTAGATAATGCAGAAGAAACTGCCCCAAAAGTAAAAGAATATGTTAATGAACTAAAGAAATCACAACCGCTTTTGCCTGTTACCAAAATGCCAAAATCAAGTAGGATTGAAAAAGCAATTACTCATGTAAATCCTGACGGCAGTACAAATATCAAAGGTGTTTATAAAGATAAATCAGGTCTGATTGTTGTTAAATTCAATGAAGTTGAAGACTGGGAAAAACTCGGACTGCCAAAAGGTTCAACAACAAAAGGTATAAAAGTAAAAACTCTTGATAATGAACACGGAGAAAAAGTCGAAGGCGAAGCAGAAACAGGAAACATAAAATTCTTTGTTCATGGATTGGATTATTCTAACCAGTTGGCAAAATTTGATGCCTTTTCTCTTATCAATTCAGATGCTTTACTTTCTGTCAGTTATGCGGAACGTCCCGAAACAAAATACAGATTCTTTAGACCACAGGGTATTATGTTGGATGTTCAATCCGATTATGTATATGGTGGCGGCAATACTGATTCCGGTTCAGGTTGCGGTAAAGATATAAACACATTTAAAAATGAGTATATATTTGGCGGTCATCGTGAAGATGATAGGTTATATGTTTCAAATATGGTTAAAGAAGAAACCGGTATGAGTGATGATGAGTATGTCAAATTCTTTAATGAAAATAAAGATAAATCAATGATTGAAATAGAGCCTGAAAATATCAGAACAAAACTCATTCAAAAATTTGCAACAATAAATTCAAACCATAGAAAAGGAAATCGTGCATATAATGAAATGTACATTTCTAATCCTAAAGAAATTATGGGTGTATTTGCCTATGAAATGGACGAAGGTAAGAATATCGATAGTCCGTTGCAATTCTTAGAAGATAACGACTCCAGAACCGATTTCTTGAAGAACTACGCACTTGAACACGATATTCCGTTCTATATTTTCGGGGACTAGTATATAACTTTTACGAATTAAACAGATTTAGCTGAGGCGGAACAAGTTCAGGCTTGTCTGCATATTTTTTGGTTGCAAGATTTTTTGAGAAATCTTTTTGCATTCTGTTCATCAGACTTTGAGATTTATCAATAACAGATTTTGGCAATCCTGCCATCTGTGCGACATGGATACCGTAACTCTTACTTGCACCACCCGGAACGATTTTTCTTAAGAATTCAATCTTACCGTCTTCTTCCGTAATCGTAATTCTATAATTCTTTATTTGCGGATAAGTTTTTGTCATCACGTTCAATTCATGATAGTGGGTTGCAAATATGCATCTTGCATTGATTTTTGTCGCTATATGTTCAGCTACCGCCCAAGCAATAGCAACCCCGTCATAAGTGCTTGTTCCCCGTCCTATTTCATCAATTAGGATAAAACTGTTTTCTGTTGCATTGTTCAGGATATATGCAGTTTCAACCATTTCCACCATAAATGTCGATTGACCCAGTGTTAAATCATCACTTGCTCCGACTCTTGTAAAAATTTTATCCGAAATACCAATCTTTGCATAATCCGCAGGAACATAAGAACCTATTTGGGCAAGAATTGCAATAAGTGCATTTTGACGCATGTATGTGGATTTACCTGCCATATTAGGTCCTGTTAAAATCATAAATCGTGTTGAGTCTGTCTCGGTTGAATTTTGTAACTCTAAATCATTAGAAACATACGTTCCCAAAGGCAAAATCTTTTCCAAAACAGGATGACGACCGTTCTTAATAATAAATTCCGAAGTTTTATTTATTTCAGGTTTTACATAATTATTTTCAAGAGCAGTAATTGCAAAAGAGGTCAGAACATCGAGTTTTGAAATACATTCTGCAGCTTTTCTTATCGTGTCTACAAACTCTTTTGAATAATTCCTGAAATCGGAGAATATTTTATACTCCAATTCCTGAACTTTTGTCTGAGCCGAAAGTACATCATCTTCATGTTTTTTTAATTCGTCCGTGATATATCTTTCGCCACCTGTTAGGGTTTGTTTTCTAACGTATGTTTTAGGCACTTGAT
>CAMDZX010000117.1 GCA_945910925.1 uncultured bacterium
AAATCAATTGAAAAATTCCAAAAGATAGATTATAAAATATTTGCCTATGATAATTGGGATTAACAAAAAGGTAATTTACCTCTGTCAAAATTAAAACAGATTTATTCAATGTTAAACAAATCCGATAAAACAAACGGTACATGTTTCTTGGAAATTTTAAAATTAAGATTTAGAGAAAAGCAGTCATTTGAAAAAATTAGCAGTAATATTGATATCCCGACAGATAGGTTAGTTGATGCGTTTTTTGATATGGCGGAATATTCTGATAAGGTGGCAAGGTTATGAATTGTCCGAAATGTGGAACACAATTAGAAACAAATTATATAAAATGTCCTGTTTGCGGTGCAAGAATAGGACGCCTGTGTCCGTCTTGTAAAGGATATAACTTAATTACAAGCAAGACTTGCTCCTCCTGCGGAGAAACACTCTTAAAAGTCTGCCCGACTTGTCAAAGTGTCAATTTACCGACATCTAAACTGTGTAGAAAATGCGGTGCGGATTTAGAAAGTAAAAAAATTGTAATACCTGAAGAAAATATAGAAACAGTCGTATATAATGCAAATTATTCAGGTCTTGCATCGGCACAAAAAATAGTTCTTGAAGCCATTAGCAATCCTAATATTAAAATAATTTCACTAAACGGAACCAATGAGCATGGTAAAAGTTATGTGTTTAGAAAATTGATGCGCAATACATCAGAACTTCAAATAGCTTGGTTAATGGGTAAATGTACTCCGCAAACTCAACTGACTCCTCTGGGATATATTCAGAGTGTTCTTTTGAATCTATTTAATGTGACAAATTTTTGTTCAAGTAAAAAGCAGTTAAAACGTGAATCCGTCAAATTTTTCAAACAGGATTTCTCTAGCTTAGAAACACGAGAAATTTACGACCTGTTAAATATAATGTATCCTGAAAACATTGATGTATTTGCTAATATACATAACAATAAACAAAATACAATAAAAATCATTATCAAGATTTTTGAAACAATCTTGGCAAAAATGAATGCGGTTCTCCTTGTTGAGAATATTGAATACATTGATAATTTATCCTATGAAATATTAGGAATTTTACTCGCAAATGATTTTATTCGTGAGAAGTTGACTGTTATAATTTCAGGTGCAAAAGAACAATCAGGCATCAACTGTTTAACCTCTCCTGTTTTAAAAGAAGACAATTATTCGGACGTAACGCTTGCACCTAATTCAAAAGAACAATTGGACTATATCTTTAATGAACATAAAGACTCTGCAATCACGTCAGACATAAAAAAACAGATAATCAAACATGCAAACGGGAATCCGACTCTTGTCGAACATCTTATTTATTCTACATTAGAAGCATTAGAGCATAAACGTAATATATCATTTAAAGACGATTTGGAATCTGTTTTAAAACTTCGTTTAGAAACGCTAAAAGCTTCTGATAACTGTGCTTATTTGGTCTTATGTGCAATTTCGATTCTCGGAGTCAAATTCCACCCTATTATTCTAACAGGATTTATGAATATGTCAGTTGAGGATGTTGATACAGTTATGAAAAAACTGTCAAAACTGGGTTATATCGTTCCGTGTATCAATTTTGGCTATGAGTTTAAGTCGTTGCAAGTATGGAATATTATCATAAAACTGTTACAAGAAGATATTGAAATATTTAAGGATGTTAATAAAGTTATATATCCGCTGGTTTCTGCGTATACACTATCAACCTCTGCAATACTGGGATTTATTGCTCAGAACCTGAACGCATCACAACAAGCATATATGATATGGAGTGCCTGTGCTCAACTTGCAGCATATATAGGTGATACAGGACTGTACATTATATTACAAAAACAAATACTCAGCATTATGGATAATGCTAATATTGAACAGGCTGATGATGTAAAATGCAAAATTTATTCGGAACTCGGCAAACTGCTTGAACCTGATAATCCGCAGCTTGCTATGGAGTATTTGCCAAAAGCGGTTGTTATGTATAACGATACACAATTTATAGAAAAAATTGAACTGTTGGGATATTTAGCCTCTGCATCAATGAAACTCAAAAATTATCAAGGTGTTATTGAATGTATAAATACAACAATCCCGTTGATACCAACAACATTTTCCGCTGAAATTGCACTTCTTAAATCCAGAGAAATAAAAGCATTATTTGAACTTGGTAATACCGGTTCTATTATAAATACAATAGATAACGATATTATTCCTGTATTTGAGGCCGTTTTGAACGGAAAAACTCAATGTAAAACAATATCTCAAGATGTTATTTTTAACTCTTGGATAAAAACATTGTTATATTTGGCAAAATCTCTTATATATCAAGGGGATAGCAGAGCTTTCAATGTACTTCACAACTTACGTGAGGTTTGTAAGGTAAATAATATCGAAAATCAAGATTTTTTGATTGATATAGACATATATAGAGCTTTTGCATACACGATATCAGGTGATGTACGAACATCTATCGGTATTCTTGATGACATATTATCTCAAATGAGTGATAGTATTAGCGAATATGCAATGTCTACAATAAATCTTATCAGTGTGCTTAATCGTTTCTTTATGAATAAGAATGATTTAAGTTATGAAGAACTTTTCCAAGCTGCTCAATATGCTGATGATATAAATGATGATTTTACAAAAAATATTCTAAAACTTATTCTCGGACGCTTGATGCAAGACAGAACATCAGCAAAAGAGGCAATGAATATCTATACAAAACAAGTTGAATACTTTGCAGAAAAACAAAATGCGGTAGGTGTTCTTTTGGGTTGGTACTTTATATCAGAAGCCAAAATGCTTATAGACGGACCGAAGGCAGCCTTAGACGTAGCAATGAAAGCTTTGGATGTTGCTCAGAGTGCAAATATTGCAAACCACTATTTTGTCTTATTATTGAACAAATTGATTGCAGAGATATATCTGACACTACAAGATTATGAAGCCTCAAAAATGCATATTGAAAAAGCAGTTACGATTGCGAAAAGTTTAGATATTAAATATCAACTTGTCAATTTATACATTTTGTACGGCAAGTACCTGCAAGATATTGCTCTGACAACCCAAGACAAAAAAGCAGATTATGTATTATCGGCACAAGAAATGAACAAAAAAGCCGGATTGATTGCCGAAAGTCTAAAGTTGGTATCACAAATATCAAAAGTTGAGAGAGCAAATACCGTATTGAATTCGTTCTGTCAAATCAATGGTATTGTTTTAAAATAAAGGATAATAAAATGAATAAAAAACTTTTACTTATATTAGTTTTAATGTTGTTTATGGCACCTGTTACAACAAATGCCAAAATGACCAGAGAGGCTCATAATCTGTATAAAATGGCAACGGTTTGTGAAAATAAACAAGATTATGCAACTGCCATAAAATATCTGGAAAAAGCAATTTCCGTAAACGGAGATGATTCCGTATTATATACAAAAATAGCAGGTCTGTATTCATATATAGGCGACAATTCAAGTGCAATTGCATATTATAAAAAAGCATTAAAACTTAATCCGGGAGACAGTTTTTTATATGTAAGTATCGGGAATATTCTTCAGTCAATCGGTGATTATGAGAATGCTTACAACTGTTATAAACAGGCTGCAGATATGTGTCCTGATTATAAATACAACTATTTAAACCTTGCGAATGTTGAATCATACCAAAAGAAATATGATGATTCTATCCGTGATTATAAAAAATTTTTGGAAGCATATCCGGAAAATCAGACTGCACGTGAAGGTTTTGCAAGAACTTATTTGGAATCAGGCGATGCCGCTTCTGCAGTCAGAGAATTTGATAACGCCTACAAATCCTGTCCTGACTCTTTTAAAGAATACCTGAATTACGGGACTGCCTTATTCAAAAATAAAGATTATAATTCTGCAGTAACAATGCTTTGCAAGTCATTGGAAAATGATCCTGAAAGTATAAAAGCATACTCTCAACTGGCATTATCATATCAGGCTTTAGAAAAAAATACGGAAGCAGAAACTTCATTTTTAAAGGTCTTTGAACTTGAACCAAATATGAATGAGTTGAGATTTGATTATGCAAATCTTTTGGTCACGATGGAAAGGTATGATGACGCTATTCTTCAATATAAGAAATATATTGATGTGTACCCTGAGGATGTTGATGCGTACAAAAATATCGCTTTAGCATACAAAAAGACAGATAATATTGATTTTGCACTTTTAAATTATCAGAAGGCATACGCAAAAGCGCCTGCTGATGTTGAAATACAAAAAGAATTGGCATACTGCTATCACAAGAAGAATGATTATAAAAATGCGTTGAAATTCTATGATTTAGCATTGAAAAACGCACCTGATGATTATGATTTAAAATATAACAAAGCATTAGTTCTACATGCCGATAAGTCCTATCTTTCAGCAATAGAACTATACAAATCTCTGCTTGCAGAAAAAGAAAGCGAAGAAGTGCAAAACAACTTAAATTCTGCACTATTAGCGTACGGCTTTGATTTGATAGACAAAGAACAATACGTTCAATCTTGCCTTCCGTTTGAAGAAGTTATTGCAACGGATGATAAACAAGCTTCGGCATATTTTGGTTTAGCACTTGCAAACGAAAAGTTAAAAAATGATAAAAAAGCAACTTATTATTTTGAAAAAGCAATAACCCTTGAGCCAAATAACGTCGAGTATAAAAACGAGTATAATGAATTCAAAACCGCATTGACAAAACAAGCTAAAGCTACACCTAAAAACAATATGACAGAGGTTGAAAAATTAATTCAGCAGGGTGATTCAGCATATAAGGCAAAGAACTATAAACAAGCTATATCTTGTTATCAAAAAGCGATTTTAATTACACCTAACGATAAAGAAACTTTGTTAAAACTTGGCAACCTATACAGAATCTCCAAAAATTTAACAAAAGCCGCATACTATTACAATGAGGCAATAAAAGTTGATAACGATTATGCGGATGCTTGGTTTAATCTTGGTTTAACTTATGCAAACCAAAGAAACTTCAACAGTTCAATTAATTGTTTTGATAAAGTAATAGCAATTGATTCCGATTATGCACTTGCATATTATGCGCTGGGTCTTGCTTATGAATACAAAAACGAAAATGACAAAGCAATTGAAAACTATAAGAAATACACAACATATGAAAAAGATAAGAAGTTAATAGATACAGTTAATAATAAAATTCAGCAATTGCAACAGAGCGAACAATGAAGAAATTATTTTTTATAGCAATTCTATGTTTATTCTTCAGTACAGGGTGCAATGAAAAAATAAAACCGAATATCATATTCAATGCCGAGCCTATTACTCAGGAAACAGTAATGCATCCCTCTCGTGAATTCGCAGAAGGACAGAAGATTTATTATCTGTTTTTTACACCGAAGAAATTGGAGTGCAAATTTATTCGTGTACAAGTCTTTAAAGTGTCGGATAATGTAAACCGCTCAGGTTACACAATATATTGGACAAATGATTACAGGGTAATGAAGCAAAATATGTATTATTATACAAACCATTTTACAATACATCAAAAAGG
>CAMDZX010000118.1 GCA_945910925.1 uncultured bacterium
TACACATTTAAAAAGAGCAACATAACCTTTATCGTTGTAGATGGGGCAAAGGATTTTATTACAATGCCTAACGGATATTTTAATAAAACTACCTTGAACTGGCTTGAGGAACAGATAAAACTAAACTATAAAAATAAAATTGTTATTCTTCAACATTTTCCCGTTGCAAATAAAACGAGCAATGATTTGATGTACACGGCAAATGCGGTTGAGTATCTCAAATTGATTAATAAATATGACAATGTAATATCTGTTGTGTCAGGGCATTTTAATAAAAATGATGAAATTTCGTTAAACGGAATTTATTATATTGTAACGCCCTCGCTTACTCAAAACTGCTACAAGATTATAGAAATAGATGAAGACAACGGATATCAAATATTTACATCTCTTGTTAAGATGGAGGAATAGGGAGTATGGGAAAAACGGATACCGTTATTTTTGATTTAGACGGAACTCTTATAAATTCGTTGGAGGATTTGAGGGTTAGTGTGAACTATGCCTTGTTTGGATTCAGATATCCTAAACAAACGCTTGAAATGGTCAGAAATAATGTGGGTGACGGAATAGAAAAACTTATGGAGCGTTCCCTGCCGCAAGGACGTGACAACGTAAATTATGAAGTATGTCTTGATATATTTAAAGAACACTACAAAACACATATGTCCATAAATACAAAACCTTACCCTCATATCACTGAAACTCTTGTCGCATTAAAAAGCAGAGGGTATAAAATTGCGGTTGTATCAAATAAATTTGATGTTGCGGTTAAACCGTTGTGTAAAAAATATTTTAGCAATTTAATTGATGTTGCAATCGGGCAAACCAAAGATACCAATAAAAAGCCTGCGCCCGATACTGTTTATATAGCTCTTGATGAATTGGAATCAACTTCTGACAGAGCAATTTTTGTGGGCGATTCCGAAGTTGATATCCAAACCGCTAAAAATGCCGGCATGGATTGTATCAGTGTAAGCTGGGGATTCAAAACAAAAGAATTTTTAAAACAAAACGGAGCATCAATTATTATTGATTCTCCGCTTGAAATTTTTAATTATATTTAATTCAGATTATACGTTTGCAAGACTATATTTTAACAGTCTATCCATAGCCTCGATTGTATTTTCATGACTTCCGAATGATGTCAGACGGAAATAGCCCTCGCCATTGTTTCCAAATCCTGAGCCCGGAGTCCCGACAACCTGAATATTATTAAGAAGATAATCAAAGAATTCCCATGACTTCATATTATTAGGACATTTTAACCAAATATACGGAGAATTTGTACCACCTGTATACCAAATCCCGAGTTTATCAAGGGTGTCAGTAATAATCTTCGCATTTTCTTTATAATAACTAATATTTCCCTGAATCTCTTTTTGTCCGTTTTCCGTAAATACAGCTGCAGCACCTTTTTGAACAATGTATGGAACACCGTTAAACTTTGTGGTTTGACGTCTGAGCCACATTTTATTCAACATTGTATCTTCGAACACTAATTCTTTTGAAATTACCGTGTATCCGCATCTTGTACCGGTGAAGCCCGCTGTTTTAGAGAACGAACAGAACTCTATCGCACATTTTTTAGCACCTTCTATTTCAAAAATACTTCTCGGAAGGTTTTCATCTGATATAAATGCTTCATACGCCGCATCAAAAAGGATAACGGAATTATTTTGAAGTGCAAAATCTACCCATTGTTGCAACTGTTCTTTATTATAGCAAGCACCTGTAGGATTGTTAGGTGAACATAAGTATATTATATCTGCCTTATCATTTTCTGTCGGTAAAGGTAAAAATCCGTTTTCTTCATTAGAATTCAGATATTTAATCCTTCTGCCTGCCATAACATTTGTGTCAACGTAAACAGGATAAACAGGGTCTTGAACAAGAACAGTATTATCAGTATCGAACAAGTCCAAAATATTACCTAAATCACTTTTTGCGCCATCGCTAATAAATATTTCATCCGTATCAAGGTTAACATTTCTTTTTGCATAGTATTCTTTAATCGGAGTTTTTAAAAAATCATACCCTTGTTCGGGACCGTAACCATGAAAACTTTCTTGAACTCCCATTTCTAATGTAGCACGCTCCATTGCGATTATAACATCCTTACACAAAGGAAGTGTTACATCTCCTATACCTAATCTGATAATGCGTTTATCAGGATTAGCATCCGAATATGCTCTTACTTTATTGGCAATAGTTGAAAACAAATAACTTGCTTCAAGATTCAAATAGTTTTTGTTAATTTTCATAAATACCCCGTATAACTTAAAATATTCACAGGAGTATTATACAATAATTTTTTCTATTTACAAAGAAACGAAGAATTTCCCAATCCCATAGCAGAAACCATTTTTTCTACGGATTCTGAGGAAACTACCCAATTAATATTAGCATTCGGATTTTTTATATAATGTTCGGTTGAACCCAAAACAGAGATTCTGCAAGCATCAAGAATGTTCATTCGGGAAATATCAATTGTCAAATCTTCATCTTGAGATTCGTTGATGTATTCATTAATTATTTCGACGATTTCATTTGATTTTGTACTATCTAATTCCAGTATTGGTTTTCTTTTGTTTAACATTTTTGACATTTGTTTACCTCTGTATAATATTTATCGGTAAATTTTAAAAATTATTTGATAAGATTTATTAAAGTTAATACATTTATATGATATTTAGAGTATAATTGTTGTATAGTGATACTGTGAGGTGGATATGCCTGTATTGGATATGAACAAATTAGCGTGCGAAGTGTTTGATATTGAAGCAAACGCAATACTTAAATTAAAAGAGTCACTCGGAATAAATTTTGATAAAGCAATAGATTTACTTTATTATTCACAAGGTAAGGTTATTATTACCGGCATGGGGAAATCAGGACTTATCGGGAAAAAAATCGCAGCAACCCTTACTTCTACCGGTACACCTTCATATTTTCTGCATCCTGCTGAAAGTACTCACGGAGATTCGGGTATTATTACAAAAGATGATGTTGTAATTGCAATTTCAAACAGCGGAGAAACACAAGAGTTATTAAACCTTCTTCCTTTGATAAAAAGATTCGGCGTGCCGATTATTTCAATGACGGGGAATATGGATTCAACACTTGCAAAATCGGGAAATGTTGTTCTTAATATTGCAGTCGAAAAAGAAGCGTGTCCATTAGGTAAAGCTCCGACTGCAAGCACAACAGCTACTCTTGCAATGGGTGATGCTCTTGCCGTATGTCTTTTGAAAAAACGAGGGTTCACGGAAGAAGATTTCCTTGTTTATCATCCGAGTGGTGCCTTAGGTAAGGGGATTAAGTTCCATGTAGAAGATTTGATGCTAAAAGAAAACCTTCCGCTTGCCGACGAAAATATGGTATTTACGGATTTAATAAGATTAATTTCTGAACATAAGCTCGGTATGGCTATAATAACGGACAATGCAGGACGACTATCGGGTATTCTCACAGATGGAGATATCAGACGTGTAATTGTTAAATACAGTTCAGATATTAATGAATTGAAGGCTAAAGATGTCATGACCGTAAACCCTAAAACCGTTGCAAGCTCTGATTTTGCTGCGGGAGCTTTGCATCTTATGGAAAAATACTCAATTACGGCTCTGGCTGTTGTAAATGATGATAATAAACCGATTGGTGTTGTTCATATTCACGATTTATTAAAAGCGGGAGTTGTGTAATGGATTTGTCAAAAATAAAACTTCTTGCTCTTGATGTTGATGGAGTTTTGACTGATGGAAGCCTTACATTTACAGAGGACGGAAAAGAACTGAAAACCTTTAATGCAAAAGACGGACAGGGAATTGTATGTCTTAATAATGCTGGTTTTATTACTGTCATAATTACGGCACGCAAGAACGGAACCGTTGAACACCGTGCAAAAAATCTTAAATTTACAGAATTACATCAAGGGGTAAAATTTAAACTTCCTGTATTAGAGGAAATACTAAAAAAATATGACCTTACGTTTGAAAACGTTGCTTATATGGGTGACGACCTGCCTGATATATGTATATTAGAAAAAGTCGGATTGCCTTGCTGTCCTAATGATGCAGTAGCAGAGGTAAAAAAGGTTTGCAAATTCAAATCAAAATATAACGGCGGACGTGGAGCTGTAAGAGAATTATGTGATGCTATTTTAAAAGGACACAATATCAACCCGCTTGATATTATACGTAAGTCACAGCAGGATGCGTTAAAATAAGCTTAATTGTTTTTCAAAATGCTTTTTCAAAAAAGACTTTCTGTGATATTTTGTTAATCCGTATCTATCAATAGCTTCCAGATGTTGTTTTGTTAAATATCCTGCGTTCTTTTTCCAATTGTATTGCGGGAATTCTTCATCAAGCTGCTGCATATACCTGTCACGTGTCACTTTCGCAAGAATACTTGCTGCTGCAATTGATGCAGATTTCCCATCCCCTTTTATTATATATTTCTGTTTGTACTTAAAATCTCTTATTAGTTTATTCCCGTCAACGAGAACCAGAATATCCTGTTTGCCCGATTTTTTTATGACGGATTCGCATGCAAGCTTCATAGCCTTAAGAGAACATGCCAGAATATTATGTTTTTCAATATCCTCTACTTCAATACAAACAGTTTCGTTAATTGTTTCATTTAAAATGATGTCATAGAGATATTCACGTTTTTTTGCGGATAATTGCTTTGAATCATTTAGTATTGAAAGTTCTTCAATGAGCTTTGAATTTATATTTGAAAAATATACCGCACTTGCAAAAACTCCGCCTGCGGCAGGGCCTCGACCCGCTTCATCAGTACCTACGATATCTGTATTAAATGATTTATCAAACTCAAATAAAGACTTAGATTCTTTCATAAAATAAGTTTATCATAAAATTTTAGTTTACATTTTGTTACAAAAACGCAATTTCTTCAAAAAAAAATACTTTATATTATTGAAGGTTATATACAATTGAAAGGTTTTTGTATGGGTATCGGATCAATTCTTGGGACTTATGGTGATTTTGTATTAGGGACTGGACAAAGTACAGTAACCGACGCAATAACAAATTCTCTAAAAAATAGAAAAGCAAGCGGGCATAGCTATGTTAAAGCTTTTCGGACCGGGATTACCGATGGTTTCAAACAATCTCATGCGAATATTAAAACAAGCGGAGGCTTTTTTAAGAGCTTGAAAACAGGGCTTTCTGCGATTCCGGACGGTTGGAAATCCGGTAAGGGCTTTGGTAAAATAACAGGCGCTATAAAAGGATGCGGAAAAGCAATGCCGGCATTATTTGCAGGAATTATGGTTCTTGGAGAAATTCCAAATGTATATAAAGCCGTTAGAGATAAAGGTGTTGTTCAAGGCTTGAAAGAAGTCGGGAAAACTGTTGTAAGACTAACTGCTGGTGCTGCTTGCGGTACTATTCTTGGTGCAGCCTTATCATTTATACCGGGAGGTAGTATATTAGGTGGTATGGGCGGCTGGATGCTCGGGGATTGGCTC
>CAMDZX010000119.1 GCA_945910925.1 uncultured bacterium
TACGCAAATCAAATTACTGTTTTCAGGCGTAATTTCTCTTGCGGCATTTAACACATTTTGCAAACCGTCAGGAGTGTGTGCATAGTCAACAATTACCAACGGATGATGAACTACAACTTCAAATCTGCCTGCAACACCCTTAACCGGTTCAAGAGCTTTGACTGCATTATCCATATTCAAGCCCATAGCGTACGCAACGGTTAGGGCTGCAAGTACGTTATAAACACTAAACATTCCGTTCATTGATAATTTAACGCTATATGTCTTTTCGGGAGTGACACATTCAAACGATACGCCCTTAGGAGAGAATGAAATATTCTTCGCCGTGATATCGGCATTATTCTTAACCCCGTAAGTAAATAATTTCACCCCTTCTTTAAGTACTGATTTAAACCTGTCGGCATAAGAGTCGTCGTTGTTTATAACTGCAACATCACCCGGGTTTAATCGTTCAAAAAGCATTGCTTTGGCATTAAAATATCTGTCCATAGTGATATGATAATCAAGATGGTCTTGTGTAAGGTTTGTAAGCACTGCACAATTAAATTCACAAAAACCTACTCTGTTTTGCACCAAAGAATGTGAACTTACTTCCATTGCAACATTTTTTATATGCGCTTCATCTTTTATTAAATTCAAAACATGTTGTAACTCAGGAGCTTGAGGGGTTGTGTGTTTTGCCTCTTTATATTCTCCGTCGGAGGATAATTTATATCCGAGAGTTCCGATTAAAGCACATTTATCTCCTGATGATTCCATTATTCTTTGAACAAGGTGTGTAACCGTTGTTTTACCGTTTGTTCCGGTAACCCCGACCATATTTAAAGCTTTAGAGGGTGATTGGTAAAACCTGTTTGCGATACCGGCTATCGATTGCTCTGCTGAATGTACAATAATTTCCGGAACATCTAAATCTAATTTTGTTTCGCACATAACAGCAACTGCACCTTTTGCAACCGCATCAGCCGCAAAATTATGCCCGTCAACATGTTCTCCTCTTAAACATACAAAAATATCTCCGGCTTTTGTTGTTTTGGAATTATAATTAATTCCTGTAACATCAGCATTTTCGTTATAATTATATTTTTCTACAACTTCTACATCCTTAATTAACTCTGCAAGTTTCATTGTTATATTTTCTCCTTTAATTATGTTTATGTTTATCAGGTGTAAGATTCATAATACTTGCAACCTGAGATGTTATTGCTTTAAATATAGGTGCCGCAACAGTACTTCCCCAAATTTCTCCACCCTGTGCCGAATCTACAACAACATAGATTAACACTTGTGGGTCAGTCGCAGGCAAATATCCGACGATTGATGTGTATAATTTATCAGAATATCCTGCACCATTTTCTTTAGGCTTATGAGAAGTTCCGGTTTTTGCTGCAACATAATAATCATCCATTTTTATAGGCGATTTACCTTTTTCAATACTTTCTGTTAATAATTTTGTTACAGCTTTTGCATGTTCTGGTGTCATAACCTGTGTAGTTTTTACTTTTTCTTGCAACTCATCCGGTGAATACTTGAGTACGTGTGGAGTAACTCTTACCCCATTATTTGCAATTGCCGACACCGCAGATACCAATTGAATTGCGGTAACTGATGAACCATAACCGTATCCCATTGATGCATGGTCTGAAACATCCCACTTGCCGGCAGGTTTCAAAAGCCCGATTGATTCCCCCGGTAAATCAATGCCCGTCTTTCTGCCGAATCCGAATTTTTGAAGTATATCATGATATTCTCCGGAAGACATCGTTTGTGCAATTTTTACTGCACCTACGTTACTGGAATGTTGAAAGAAGTACACCAAATCAATCATTCCGGGAGCGCCTTTACTCTTAAAATCATAATTACTGATTGTCCACCAACCAATTTTTATTCGTCCCGTATCATTAATTCTTGTGTGTATGTTTATTTTTCCGAGTTCCATAGCCGACGCAACTGTAATGGTCTTAAATGTAGACCCCGGAGGAAAGATATCGGTTAATGTCCAATTCTTTATTTGGAGCATTGTAGCGTTTTTATAGTTATTTGGGTCATAAAACGGATACACGGCATATGCCAAAATTTCACCATTCTTAGGGTTCATAACAATAACTGCCCCTCTTTGAGCTTTAAATTTTGAAACAGCATGGTCAAGTTCTTTTTCGCAAATATGCTGAATCGCTGTATCTATTGTAAGAGTAACATCTTCACCCTTTAGTGGTTCTGTTGCCGCTACCGGATCTGTGGAGAATGTATAAATCAAATTCCCGGATGGGGTTTTTTCAATATTCGGACGTTGCGTAACATGTTCCAGTTTATCTTTTGCAGTACATTCCACACCGGCAGACACATCCGCATCAAGATTGTAATACCCCAAAACATGTGAAGCAAGCGAACCTTGCGGATATACACGTGTACTTTTTTTATCAATAGGAATTTCTCTCAATCCTAATTTTACAATAGCATCACGCTCAGACTTTCCAACGTTTCGTTTTAGCAATATAACATTTTCATTCTTTTGTGCCTCAAATTTAGCAAGCAAAGTCGCAGGCTGCATTTTTAAAATAGGTGCTAAGGCTTTAGCCAATTCTTCTTTTGTGTGAATTTTATCATCAAAGTCTTTAGGCCTGGCATACACATCATAATAAACCACATCAGTTGCAAGTTTTATCCCATTCCGGTCATATATATCACCACGCATTATAAAAGACCTTGCAGTACGCTGACGTTTAGCTTTTGCACGATAATGCTTTATATCAAGAATCTGTATACAAAATAAATGACATATCAATAACAATGCGAATATGGCAAAAAAAACTTGTGTTTTTCCAAGTCTTTTATTGAATACCTTTATCCTCTGTTCTTTTATTTTAAATAAATCATCTCTCACGTTGAAAATTTTACCACAACAAAGTTTTAAGAACAAAAGATTAAAGAATGTTAAATAAAAAACATGCTAATCGGGAAAACTATGCTTATCTGTGCTACATTTTTAATATGAGTACTCAATATGTACCTTTGCACCTGCACACGGAATATTCGCTTCTGGACGGTGCGATAAGGATAAAAGATTTATGTGATTTTGCCAAAGAAAACAACATGCCTGCGGTTGCAATAACCGATCATGGTGTGATGTACGGTGATATGGAGCTTTATACTACCGCAAAGGAAGCAGGTATAAAACCGATTTTGGGATGCGAATTTTATATACATGACGGCGATATAACGGAGCATGATAAAAATAATAATCCTTGCTATCACCTTGTACTGTTGGCTAAGAACAAAAAAGGATACGCAAATATCATCAAACTTACTTCTATTGCTTGGTGTAAAGGCAGATATGTCAAACCTCGTATAAATTGGGAGTTGATAAAAGAGCATCACGAAGGATTAATATGCCTTTCTGCTTGTCTTGGCGGAGAACTCTTACAAGCTCTTTTGAAAAATAATCCTGATAAAGCAAGAGAAATAGCTAAACAGTATCAGGATTTGTTTGGCGAAGACTATTATATTGAACTTCAGGATCACGGACTTGATGAACAAAAACTTACCAACCCGCAGTTAATACAGATTGCAAAAGAACTCGGGATAAAAATGGTTATCACAAATGACTCACACTATCTCACTCGTGATGATGCCGATATGCACGATACTTTGTTGTGTATGCAGACAAATAGCGATAAAGACGACCCGAACAGGTTTCATTTTTCAAACAATGAGTTCTACGTAAAAACTGCCGAGCAATTAAGAGATGCTTTTCGTTGGATGGATAGCGAAACATTTGATGAATGTATTCAAAACACGGTAGATATCGCAGAAAAATGTCATCTTACGCTGGAACTTGGTAAGAGTCCGTTGCCTGATTATAAAGTACCTGCAAATCATACAATTGAGTCGTATTTGGAATATCTCGTATTTGAAGGTGCAAAAAAGCGTTACGGAGAAATTACACCCGAACTTAAAGAACGTATGGACTACGAACTGGGTGTAATTGAGCAAATGGGATTTGCTGCATATTTCTTAATAACTTGGGATTTTATACATTATGCAAAAACTCATGGTATTCCTGTCGGTCCGGGACGGGGTTCGGCAGCAGGTTCTGTTGTTGCTTACACTCTTGAAATTACCGACCTTGACCCTATTCGTCACAAACTCTTGTTTGAAAGATTCTTGAATCCTGAGCGTTTTACAATGCCCGATATTGATATCGACTTTTGTATTGAACGTCGTGGCGAAGTTATAGACTACGTAACGAAAAAATACGGTGAAGACAAAGTATGTCAGATTATTACATTCGGAACTTATGCAGCAAAAGCAGCATTCAAAGGTATTGCAAGAATTTTAAAAATACCTTTTGCGGAAAGTAACAGACTTGCCGGTTTGATTGACCCTGCAATTGAACTTGCTATGAGTATCAATGACAAAGCAAAAACTCTAAAACAGGCTATGCAATATGACGGCTCCGAATTAAAAGCCTTGTATGACAGGGACGAACAGATTATGACGGCTTCCGACGAAGGTAAGACTGTCGGGATGAAGAAAGTAATTGATTTGGCAATAGGTATTGAAGGTATAAAAAATAATACGGGGACTCACGCTGCAGGGGTAATTATCGCCCCAAAACCGCTTGATGAAATACTTCCCGTACAACCTTCAAAAGACGGCATTATTCAAACCGGTTATCCGCCTCATGACGTTACGGAAGTTTTGAGTCTTTTAAAAATGGACTTTTTAGGACTAAGAAACTTAACGACAATATACAAAACCGTCGATATGATAAAAAGACGTCAAGGGGTTGATGTTGATATAAACAATATCCCGCTGGATGATAAACCGACCTACGATATGCTTATGCTTGGCGATACTAACGGGGTTTTCCAGTTAGAATCACAAGGGATGAAAAATCTGGTTAAAAAACTCAAACCTGACGTATTTGAAGATTTAGGCGCTTTGGTTGCCTTATTCCGTCCGGGTCCTTTGGATTCCGGCATGGTTGATGATTTTGTCGAAAGAAAACACGGACGTCAGGCTATTACTTATGCTCATCCGTTATTAGAGCCTGTATTGAAGGACACATACGGAACGATTGTTTATCAAGAACAGATTATGCAAGTGTTCCAAATCCTTGCCGATTACACACTCGGTCAAGCGGATATGGTTCGCCGTATGATGGGTAAGAAAAAAGTCGATGAAATGGAAAAGCAAAAAGGGAAATTCATTGAACGCTCCGCAAATCACGGAATGTCCGCAAAAGATGCCGAAGCGTTATTCAATCAAATCCTTGCGTTTGCGTCATACTGTTTCAACCGTTCTCACTCTGCAGCATACGCATTTGTAGCATACCAGACTGCTTATCTGAAATGCCATTATCCTGTGGAATATCTTTCTGCTTTATTATCAAGTGTTTCTAATGATACTGAAAAAACACAACTTTATATTGAAGAAGCTCAAAAATACGGAATAAAAGTTTTACCGCCGGATATTAACAAAT
>CAMDZX010000120.1 GCA_945910925.1 uncultured bacterium
TGACTGGAGTTCAGACGTGTGCTCTTCCGATCTAACAGGCAAAAGTTAATCTTTCCTCAACATACGAAATGAATCCGTATCTGCTTTTAATGGCTCATTCCTTCATTAAAAATACAATTATTATCGACAGCAGTTTAACAATCGGGTAATACAAGTTTGTTGAACAAATAAAAATGTAATTTTTGTACTGAATTATTTCATTAAGTAATAGCAATTTATTTTATCAGACCAAATATGTTTTCCCTCTTGAAAGTTTCGGAAATTTTATGTAATATAGGTATATAATTTTTATTTATGCATAAATTATAGGAGAATTAAATGTTCGAACGTTTTACAGAGAAAGCTATTAAAGTTATAATGCTTGCTCAGGAAGAAGCCAGAAGACTTGGACACAATTTTGTCGGAACCGAACAGGTTCTTTTGGGTCTGATAGGTGAAGGAACAGGTGTAGCTGCAAAAACACTAAAATCTATGGGGGTTAATCTCAAAGATGCACGTGTTGAAGTTGAAAAGATTATCGGCAGAGGCTCAGGGTTTGTTGCGGTAGAAATTCCTTTTACTCCAAGAGCAAAGAGGGTTTTAGAGCTGTCTTGGGATGAAGCAAGACAACTTGGACACAATTACATAGGTACAGAACATCTTCTTTTAGGTTTAATTAGAGAAGGAGAAGGTGTTGCAGCAAGAGTTTTGGAAAATCTTGGTGTTGATTTGAACAAAATCAGAACCAATGTTGTTAAAATGCTTGGTGAATCTAAATCTCAAACAGTTTCATCAGGCGGTGGAAGCAGTTCTGCACCGACATCAAAGGTTAAAACTCCAAGTCTTGACGAATACGGTACGGATTTGACACTTGCGGCGGCAGAAATGCGCCTTGACCCTGTTGTAGGTCGTGAAAAAGAAATCGAAAGGGTTATCCAAATCCTTGCACGTCGTACAAAGAATAATCCTGTTCTTCTGGGCGAACCCGGTGTTGGTAAAACTGCGGTTGCAGAAGGACTTGCAACAAGAATTGTTAATGGTGAAGTTCCTGACATTCTTGAAGGTAAAAAAGTTATACAGCTTGATATGGGACTTTTGATTGCAGGGACAAAATACAGAGGTGAGTTTGAAGAACGTCTTAAAAAGATTATGGACGAAATCAGACAAGCAGGAAACGTTATTCTTGTAATCGACGAAATGCACACATTAATAGGTGCAGGTGCAGCGGAAGGTGCTATTGATGCGGCAAATATCTTGAAACCTGCACTATCAAGAGGCGAAATTCAGGTTATTGGTGCAACAACTCTTGACGAATACAGAAAGTATATCGAAAAAGATTCTGCACTGGAAAGAAGATTCCAATCAATTATTATTGAAGAACCTTCAATTGATGAAACCATTGAAATTATTCGCGGTCTGAAATTCAAATACGAAGAACACCACGAGCTTATAATTTCTGATGAGGCAGTTGTTGCGGCAACTAAACTTTCATCAAAATATGTTACCGACAGATTCTTACCTGACAAAGCAATTGATGCTCTTGATGAAGCAAGTTCAAAAGTAAGATTAAAAGTATCTTCTCTTTGTCCTGAAGCAAAGGAACTTGACAAAGAATTAAGAAATATCGTCAAAGAAAAAGAAGAGGCAATCAGAAATCAAGATTTTGAAAAAGCATCTTCTCTCCGTGACGATGAAGCTGACATGCGTGACAGAATAAGAGAAGTCACCGAACAGTGGAAAAAAGATAACGAAGCAAACAGACCTGTTGTAACAGAAGAAGATGTTGCTCAAGTAATCGCATCTATGACCGGTGTTCCTGTTACACGATTGACAGAAGGTGAAAGTGAACGCTTACTAAAACTTGAAAACATACTTCATGAACGTGTAATCGGTCAAAGTGATGCGGTAGTTGCTATTTCTAAGGCTATAAGACGTGCAAGAGTTGGTTTGAAATCACCTAACAGACCTATCGGAAGTTTTATTTTCTCAGGTCCTACGGGTGTCGGTAAAACAGAACTTGCAAAAGCACTTGCAGAAGCGATGTTCGGTTCTGAGGATAATATGATTCGTGTTGATATGTCCGAATTTATGGAAAAACATTCAACTGCAAAACTTATCGGTTCTCCTCCGGGTTATGTAGGATACGATGATGGCGGACATCTTTCGGAATTGGTTAGAAAGAAACCTTATTCGGTTATCCTCTTTGACGAAATCGAAAAAGCACACCCTGACATCTTTAATATAATGCTCCAAATCCTTGATGACGGACGTTTGACGGATGCAAAGGGTCGCCACATTAACTTTAAAAATACAGTAATCATTATGACATCAAACGTTGGTGCAAGTATGATTACAACTCAGGGTAAACTCGGGTTTACAACTGCTGAGAACGAAAAGAAAGACAAGTACGAAAAACTCAAAGATACAGTTAATGAAGAATTGAAAAAGGCATTCAGACCTGAATTCCTTAACCGTATTGATGACATTATCGTATTTGCTCACTTGTCTAAGGAAGAAATCAGAGAAATCGTTGATTTAATGATGAAAGATTTGTTTAAACGTCTTTCTGAACGTGAACTGTCAATGGAAGTAACTGATGAAGTAAAAGACTTCCTTGCAAAAGACGGATATTCGGAAGCGTATGGTGCAAGACCGCTTCGCCGCTTGATTCAAAGAAAAATTGAGGACGAACTTGCAGAAGAAATTCTTACAAACGCTTACGAGCCGGGTGATACAATTGTTCTTAAGCTCAAAGATGAAAAAATTGTTTTTGAAAAGAAATCCGGCGAACAAAAACAAGAAGAAAAAGTAGAAGAAAACGTATAGTTTATAATACAAACTTATCGAGGGTGACTTTTAGTCACCCTCGTTTTGTTCTGCACTGTTACCTATTATAATTTTTTAATGAATTAGGACAACGGGGGTGATTGAGTGACTAAGTTACAAGATACTTAGTCACCCAGTAACTCAGTCACCTTTTGTAATATTATAACAAAATGTAAACCTGAATTTTAATACCCTTCAAACCCTGTTATAATGCCCTATATGATATGATGGGGTTGGGCGGGGTAAATTTATATTATTTCTTGTTTTTATATATGTGTAGGTAAAATAAAATGTTAAAACCTGGAAAGGGGAATTAATTATGTCAAATGTGTCTTTTACTCCGTGTGGAAATCAGTATCAAAAAACATCAACAGGTAAAAAAGTTGGTGTTACAACCGGTGCTATAGCCGGCGGTGTTGGTTTAGCAATTGGTGCTATTGTTGATAAAGTTAGAAATAATAATAGACGAGCAGCAGCTGATTCTGCATCAAATAAATAAAATTCTAAAGGTTAACTACTATATTTAAGAGTGCAAGAAAATTTATTTTCCTGCACTCAATCTTATATTTTATAGAGAAATTCAGGTTCGGCAAAAGCCAAACAAATGGAATACATCTGCCCTTTTTTAGTCTTAGAGTAGACTTTACTCTGCCGAAATCATGAAACATAACCGGGTGCGATATTTCGCACCAAAATGAATAACCCAATTACTTAGTCACTTAAACAATCAAATCTAACTTAGAACCATATCATGCATAACGATATTTCTGATGTAGTTGTAATAAGGATTGTTACCGTATTTTTCTATTTTTTTCAAGAGTTCGCCACCTGAAATAAAGCCTTGATTGTATGCAATTTCTTCCAAGCATGAAATTTTTGCACCTGTATTTAATTCCATAGACTTAACAAAGTTACTTGCTTGGAGCATTGAATCATGAGTTCCCGTATCTAACCATGCAAATCCGCGTCCTAAGAGTTCAACGTTAAGCATACCTTTTTCAAGATAAATTTTGTTTAAATCGGTTATTTCAAGTTCTCCTCTTGCTGACGGAACGAGTTGTTTTGCGAAGTCGCAAACATTTCTGTCGTAAAAATACAATCCTGTAACTGCATAACTTGACTTAGGGTTTTGTGGTTTTTCTTCGAGAGAAATGACCTTCTTATGTTTATCAAATTCAACAACACCAAATCTTTCAGGGTCTTTAACCAAATAACCGAAAACAGTAGCACCATGATTTGTGCTGAGAGCCTCCTTCATCATTGTGGAGAACCCGTGTCCGTGGAATATATTATCCCCGAGAATCAGTGCAACATCATCACCCTGTATAAAATCTTCCGAAATAATAAATGCGTCCGCAATACCTCTTTGAACATATTGGATTTTATATGAAAGGTTTATTCCAAACTGTGAACCGTCACCAAGAACTTTTACAAAGTTGTCATAATCCGTTTCATTTGTGATAATCATTATATCCTTGATACCCGCAAGCATAAGCGTTGAGAGCGGATAATAAATCATAGGTTTGTCATATATCGGCAAAAGTATTTTTGATATAGGCAAAGATGCCGGATAAAGTCTTGTTCCTGCGCCTGCGGCGAGTATAATACCTTTCATAAAAACTCCTTTAACTTAATTGATAAGAAGATTATATCATTAATTTTTGGTTTGTAAAAATATTTTGATATATAATTTACATGGGATAGGTTGATGGAAAAAGATTTAGCAGTAAAAATACATGATTTTTGGTTTGGTATTTCGGAAAAAGTAAGATTTGTTCTAGTGGGCGGATTTAATTCTTTTGTTTCGTTTGTGTTTTTTGTATTTTTACTCCATCTGTTTGCCCAATTTTTTAGAGATGATACTCTTAGAATTTATAATTGGTGCAGAGAAAACTTTGATATATTCAGATATATCGGTTTACATCTGTTTGTAAGGCAGTTAACATTGGCATTGGCTTGGTTTTTATCTTCATTTTTATCATTTACAACTCAGCGGCTTTTGGTTTTCAGAGCAAGGAATAACTCTAAGGCGTACAAACAATATTTCAAGTGTCTTTCAACTTGGTTTGTCGGGTATCTTGTAAATGCTGTTATATTGGAGGTTTTGGCAACATACTTCGAAAAAGTTGATTTTATCCCTCCGATTATAGAATCTGATATTGCACAGGCATTTGCTTTAGTAATATCAGGAATTGTTACATATTGCTTGTTTAAATATTTTGCATTCAAGAAAAAGAAAGCCAAAGTTGCTGTTTAAATCATGACTTAATTATTATGATTATTCCCCCTTCTTGTAACACTACTGTCCGAGATAATTTTAGTAATAACTATCTGTAACGTAGAGTATCTGCAAATTGTAAGTTCAATATATTATGTTCGGATAATATTTTTATTCAATTACAGTCACTTAGTGAAACAGTGACAAGACGGGTATTGTCTGAGGGTTCGTAAGATATAATCTTACGCTATAATATACACTACGCCCGAGTTTACCCGTCCAAGGTTGAGCTTAGTGACTGTATTTAGTCGGCGGGTTTCTTTTTCTTGGCTTGCGTTCTTTTTC
>CAMDZX010000121.1 GCA_945910925.1 uncultured bacterium
ACTGATTTATTGAATGATAGAGAAAGAAGATTTCTTGCAGTAACCAATGCTGAGATTTATCCGAGAAACTCAAAGCAACCGCCAAGAAGATACAATTTCTTAGAAATACACATGGACTATGTACTTATGGTGCATCCTACTTCACAGGCAGTGTTTAAAGAATCCGGCAAAACTCAGGAAGACATTGCAAGATTTAGAGAGTTGAGATTAAAATTAAACCAAACTAAACCATTTTAGCAAAGGATAGAGATAGGGCATAGTTATGAGAAAAGCAATATTAGTTGTTACGGTACTTTTTATCGCAGTGATTTCTACTGCTTGTATAAATAATTTTGCAGTACAAGAATTGAATAATAAGGCGAAAGTATATCTTGATAGCGGTGACTATGATGCAGCAATAAATCGTTTACAGGCAAGTATTGACTTGGATAGTACAATATTTGAAACTCATTATAATCTGGGAATTGCCTATATTAAAAATAAACAATACAAAAAAGCTATTGAAGCCTTATCTAAAGCTATTGACCTGAATTCGGAATGTGCTGATGCATACTATTCTTTGGCTATCGCTCAAGAAGCTTATGCGGAAGAATTATGTAATAGTTCTGATGATACAGAAGAAAATAAAACTGTAAATAGGCTTGATGATGAAGAAAATATTGTAGCCCCAAAAGAGCCTGTTATGTCAAAAGAAGAACGCAGACGTACAGCGATAGAGCTTTATACAAATGCAGTTGCATCATACAACAAATATCTTGAAAAAACAGGTAATGCTAAGGATAAAGAAGATATCCAAAACCAAATTAAAAGTTTAGAAGAAGAAATTACAAAACTTGGAAATGAGTAGTATCCATGCCTGTATTTATGTCACCCGGAAATGTTGCATTTTCTGTTTTCGGATTTGATATATATTTCTACGGAATTTTGATGGGTATTTCTATTGTAGCGGGATTGTATGTCGCAAACAGAACCGTTAGATATTTATACGGGTATGATAATGTAATATTTGATATTGCACCGTTAGTTTTACTTGGCGGAGTACTTGGTGCAAGATTGTATTATTGTATACTAAATCACGGATATTATTTTAACAGGTTACTTGAAATTTTTGATATCAGAGGAGGCGGCTTATCTATACATGGCGGAATGCTCGGTGGTGCAATAGCTTTGTGGTATATGTCAAAAAAATCTGATATCCGATTTTCAAAATTGTGCGACGGTTTTGCTTTAGGGTTTCCGATTGCACAAGCTATTGCTCGCTGGGGAAATTTTTTTAATTCTGAAGCATTCGGCAGACCAACGGATTTGGCATGGGGAGTATTTATTCCCGTTCAAAACAGACCGAATGAATATATTGACTGCTCTTACTTCCATCCGACATTTTTATATGAATCAATTCTTGATTTATTTATATTTATTATAATGTTGTGTGTTCTGCGCAGGCACAAACTAAATTGTGGGTGTTATGCAGCACTCTATCTTATACTTTATTCAATTGCAAGAATTCTTGTTGAGTCTTTGCGTATTGATAGCGTAGTACATCTCAAGGGAATACCATTTCCGATAATAGTATCAGCCTTTATAATTATTTTTGCAGGGGGTTATTTATTCAAAAAACGAGTATAATTCTTCTCTTTTGATAGTTGTTTGAGTAGATGTTGTTAAGTCTTTTATTGAAACCTGATTATTTGATATTTCATCTTCGCCCAGAATGACGGCAAAATTCGCAACTTTTGAGGCTTTTTCCAACTGCTTTGTAAATTTTTTGTTTGTCATATCAAAATCACAACTTATACCATGTTCTCTTAATTCGGATACAAGTTTAACAGCCTCTGCGGCAGCATTTGATACAACATACGCTTTTAGTTTTTCTTCGTTTCTTTTTTCTAATAACGAATACAATCTTTCCATACCCATTGCAAATCCGACAGCCGGAGTGTCCTGTCCGCCCAGGTTCCTGACAAGAGAATCATATCTGCCTCCGCCGCATACCGCATTTTGTGAACCCAAATTGTTTGATTTAATCTCAAACACGGTTCTGTTGTAATAATCCAAACCTCGTACCAGAAGTTTATTTACGGAATATTTTATATTGAGTACATCAAGATATGTTTTTAGATTTTGGAAATGCTCGGAGCATTCATCACATATAAAATCTGACTGTATAATTTCTTGAATTTCAGGTTTTGCATAAATTTCTTTACATGAGTCAACCTTACAATCCAACAGTCTTAGAGGATTTTTTTCAAATCTGGTTTGGCAATCTTCGCATAATTCGGAAAGATAAGGTCTAATAACATCTTTTAACTTGTTTTTAAACACTTCTCTGCATTCCGGGCATCCGAGAGAATTGATTTCTACGTCTAAATCGTTAAGCCCGAGAACGTTTAGATATCTTACCGCAATAGCAATTGCTTCAGCATCGGCAGTAGCATCTTTAATTCCGAACATCTCCATCCCTACCTGATGGAATTGTCTTTGTCTGCCGGCTTGAGGACGTTCATATCTGAACATAGGACCTTTGTACCAGAGCTTTACGGGTGCGCTCAAGCGATGCATACCGTTTTCTATGAATGAACGGACAACTCCCGCAGTATTTTCAGGTCTGAGAGTTAACGAACGTTCGCTTTTTTCAAAGGTATACATTTCTTTGTTTACGATATCGGTAGTATCTCCGACACCTCTGGCAAAAAGCTCTGTTGCTTCAAAAATAGGAGTGCGGATTTCTTTGTATCCTGCGTTTGAAAAAACTTCAAGAGCTTTTTCCTCCATAAAATGCCACAGAGAAATTTCTGCGGGTAAAATATCTTTTGTTCCTTTTTGTAGCTTTATAATTCCCATACCCTGATTATATTAAGACCAATAAGTAATGTCAATTTCTTGTCTAAGTATGATGTGTATTGTATAATTGATATACGTAAATTATGAAAGGGATTAAATTTGGCTACAACAATTGCAGTTACGGGGAAAAGTGGCAGCGGAAAAACAACAATCGTTAAATCGTTTTTAAAAATCATAAACGAATACTTCCCCGAGAAATCGGTTCTGATACTGGACAATGACTTATCAAGCGAATTCGGACACAGTTACGGGCTTGATATCAGAAACACTATTTATGGTATCAGAAGCGGGAAACACGAGTATAAAACGGGAATTCCTCAACACATGACGAAACAGGAATATGTTGAATGGGCGATGGAGGATATCATATATTCGCTTAACGATACGACGGATATTCTTGTTTCTTGGTTTATCGGTTCAAAAGATTGTAGATGCCCTATTACTGCCCAAATTAATGATGCGGTTCTAAGGGTAATTAAAAGGTATGATTTTGTGATTTTTGATTGTGAATTTGATTTGAAATATCTAAACCAGCTTGTAGATATTGATATTGATTTAACCGTGATTGTCGCAAATCCTACCGAAGACTCCATTCATCTTGCAAAACGTATTGAGGAGTTTTCTTCTAAATATGCGGCAGGCGGTCAAATGGGGGTGATACTAAATAAGGTTAAAAACCAAAATATGAATACGATTATGGAACTATTGAAGAAATATGATTTAGACGTTCTCGGAGTTGCACCGTTTGATGAAAATCTTGTACATAATTCTATTGAACGTGATTCAAAAATTGTACAGGATGCAATTAAAGAGTTTTATTACAGATTGAATATTCCACAGGTGATGTCATGATATTAGATGGAAAAGCATTATTGAGGAAATAAAAAAAGAAGTGCCAAAACTAAAAAAGCAACCGCACCTGGCAGTTATTCTGGTTGGCGATGATGCCGCAAGCAGGATTTATGTAAACAATAAAAAGAAAACCGCACAGAGTCTTGGAATAAAATCGACCGTAATAGAACTCCCGTCAAATACTGAAGAAGATGTTGTAATAGAGCATATTCAGCGTCTTAATAACGATGATAGTGTGACGGGTATTCTCGTTCAGATGCCGTTGCCGCCACATATTAATAAAGATAAAATCGTTTGTGCAATTGACCCTAAAAAGGATGTGGATTGTTTTACACCTGAAAATGTCGGGAAACTTGCGATTGGGATGGAGCCGTATTTTTATCCTGTAACGCCTCAGGGGATATTAATACTCCTTGATTATTACAAAATCCCGCTTGAGGGGAAACATGTTGTCGTAATAGGCAGGTCAAATATTGTAGGTAAACCTATGGTACAAATGCTTTTACGTCGTAACGCAACCGTTACTGTATGTCACTCATATACAAAAAATCTTGATGACATAATAAAAGCCGCTGATGTAATAATTTCAGCGGCAGGTAAAAAAATTGTAAGATGTAAGATGGTTAAGTATAAATCTGTTCTTGTTGACGTCGGTATATCAAGAGATACCAACGGCAAATTAACCGGCGATCTTAACTTTTCGGATTTTAAAGATATAAATGAAATTTTAGATTTTGTAGGGGCGTTCTCTCCTGTTCCCGGCGGTGTAGGACCGATGACAATAGCTTCTTTAATGTTGAATACCTTACGAATCGAGCATACCGGTATCCTTCGTAGCATTTCCAAGTTGTGACTTGAGGGATTCTGCTTGAGCATTTAATTCTTCAAGCAATGTGTCATAGGTGCTTTGCATCATATCGTATTCGATATCTAATGCGGCATATTCTTCAAGTTTTTCTGGGTCATATGCTGGTACTTTCCAATCTGCATATTTTGTTGCATAACTTTGTACTTTGGCAGAACTTAATGTCTCAGATTTATTTTTTACAATCTCATTGCCAATTTTCAGTGATTTATCATCCTCACTACATGCTGCTTCAGCTGCATCACTTGAAGATTCCCATTTACCCTCAGCAGATGTTTGTCTGGACAATTTAGCTGACATGTTTTCATGCAAATTAGCCCACTTGGTTTGTTCAAGTTGGTAAATCCCTATCTGGGATTTTACCGATAAATATTGAGCTAATAATGCTGATACGTCTGCCATTATTAAGTCCTTAAATTGATAACATCTTACGTATATATAAAGTATATATATAATGTTTAATTTCAGGAGTTATGTTTTTTGTTACAAAAGTTCACAAATGTGGGCAAATGCGTGTAGGAGTTTTATTTGCTGATATTATCAGTTGAGATATTTTTGTTGTAATTTACAAATAACATTTTGGGTTTTGACCTGCAACACCCGCGTATAGTTCTACAAATTGTTTGGCAGGGCTAGCATCTATTTTAGTTAAAAGAACTTCTTCAATTTGGAAGAACCCTACATCCCCCGACATTTCTATATCAATTCTTATCGGTTTTCGCTCTCCATGATGAATGCCGATTCTATTAATTGCATTTGCCGAATATTTATGGATATCTCCTACTCTTGGTGTTTTG
>CAMDZX010000122.1 GCA_945910925.1 uncultured bacterium
CAATCTCAAGGTTTGCAAGAGAGTTGTTGTATTCATAAAGTCGTTTTATATATTGAAGTTTTGAGTCGTTATAGTTTTTTCTTGCTTGTTGAAAAGCTATATAATCAGTTTTGTTTTCTTCATACCTTTTGTTTGCAAAATTATAATCTTCAAGCGCTTCTTCTGCTTGTTGTTTCGCAATAAGCACTTGTGATTTGTTGTTTTCAACAATTAGAAAACTGCGCTTTACTTCAAAATAAAGATTTTGTTTGAATTCGTATATCGAATTGTCAGCCAGATTAAGATTTGCTTTTGCACGTTCTATTTCGTGTTTAAACTGTTTTATATTCATTGCGGTTGACATATTAAGGTACATGTTTAAATTATTATTCGACTCATGCCTGTAATTAAAATAGTTGTATCCGATATTCCCGGTAATTGCCGGATAATATTGTCTTTTTGCGTAAGTCAAAGCCTGCTTCATAGCATTTTGTATAGCTTCAAGTACCCATAAATCAGGACTATTTGCGTATGCAAGTTTGAATGCCTCCTCCATATTGAAAGGAAGTTCTTTGAACTTAGAGTCTTCGGTTTTTTCTATTTTGGTTTTGAATGCAACATTCTTTATATTGGAGTCACTTTCTTTTATATCAGATACAAACGCATCTTTATAATTAAAAGTTGATATTTTTTGGATTGAAAAATCAGGAGAATATGCAGAATACATTTCATTTGCAAGGTCAGTAAGTGCAATATTATAATCATTTTCTGCGGCTGAAAGACGAAGGTTTGCGTCACTCAGAAACACTTTTGCCTCAATATAATCCATCATACTTTTCTGACCACTTTCGTATAATTTTTTTGTTCTGCCGACATTCATCTTGTTTATGGCAACATTTGTTCTTTCGGTTTCAAGTACGGCTTGGGTATACAGAACATTAAAGTATTTCAATTTTATCCTGTATATTGTGTTGCATATACTGTCCATGAACTCATATTCTGCCGCAAGTTTATAAAACCTTTCCATTCTTATAAGAGAATTAGATTTTCCAAAATCCCAAATCAGTTGCTGCAAATAAACCCCTGCGGACGGGAGTTGTCTGTATGAAGAACCGTTCTCGTCGTACTTGTTTGAGTTGTATTCCTGATAAACTCCTGTTCCGACACCAACCGTCGGGAAATAAACCGATTTTGCAATACCTAAATTACTGTCTGCAATATGCAGATTGTATTCGTATTTTCTTATAATCGGACTATTGTTTATCGCAATTGCAACACAATCGGCTAAAGATAATACATCCCCCTTTTTTATCGTGTATTCTTCAATTGCATTTACAGCTGTTATATTAACGGTAAAGATAATTATTAAAATAATTATTCTGATTTTATTTCTCATTATGCTTCAATTATATATCTAAAATAATAGTCAAAAAAATAAGTTAGTTGTATAATAATACTCATCAAAGTATTATTTTTTTGGAGAAAACATTATGGATAAAAATATCATCTGTATGAAGTGGGGAGACAAGTTTGATGCGGATTATGTAAACCGCCTATATGAAATGGTTGAGAAAAATATAACAATCCCTCACAGATTTGTTTGTTTTACGGATAACGGAGAAGGTATTAATCCGAATGTTGAAATAAGACCGATTCCACCGCTATGTGAAGACGGGATTCCTGACAGAATGTGGAAAAAATTAACGGTATTTAACAAAGAATTATCAGATTTACACGGAACAGCACTCTTTTTGGATTTGGATATTATTATTCGTCAAAGTCTTGACCCGTTTTTTGAAGAAGAAGGTGAATTTTTAATCATTAAGGATTGGGATTTTCCTAACGATATTATTGGAAACTCCTCTGTTTTCAGGTTTGAAATAGGAAAACATCCTGAGGTCTTAGACCATTTCAGAGAGCTTGGGCCGGCAATAAGAAAACATTTTCAAAACGAACAGGCATTTCTTTCTTACGAAATGTTTGAAAAAGGGATATTAAAATACTGGAATTCGGATTGGTGTGTAAGTTTCAAGCGTTGCTGCCTGCATAAATTCCCGCTTTGCTGGTTCAAAGTCCCACGTGACCCTGAGGAAGCAAAGATTGTTATTTTCCATGGTAAGCCGAACCCTGAACAGGCATACAAAGGTTACTTTGGGAAAATGGGATTCAGAATGATACTCCCTGTAAAATGGCTTGATAAATATTGGGTAAGAGGTAAATAGAAAATGATATTGGTAACAGGCGGAGCAGGTTATATCGGAAGTCATTGTGTTTTGGCTCTAATTAGCAAAGGACTTGATGTCGTTATTTTTGACAGTCTGGAAACAGGACATATTGAAACGGTTGATATTCTAAAGAAAGAGGGTAATGTTACTTTTGAAAAAGGTGATTTGAAAAATCTTGACGATATCAATAAGGTTTTTGAAAAATACGACATTGATGCGGTTGTTCATTTCGCAGCGTTATCACTTGTCGGAGAATCCGTAAAAGAACCTCAAAAGTATTATTATAACAATGTCTATGGCACATTGAACCTTTTAAATGCAATGTTATCACATGATGTGAAAAAGATTGTATTTTCATCAACTGCAGCTACATACGGTGAGCCTGAATATATTCCGATTGATGAAAATCATCCGCAAAACCCTATCAATCCGTATGGAAATACAAAACTGATGGTTGAAAAAATAATGGATGATTATTCAAAGGCATACGGGTTAAAGAGTGTGCGCTTGCGTTATTTTAATGTCGCAGGGGCAGACAGTCTGTCAAGAGTCGGCGAGTGGCATAATCCTGAAACACATTTGATTCCGAATATCTTAAAATCTACACTCTCAGGCGGTAAAACTTTTGAGCTTTATGGTGATGATTACCCGACAAAAGATGGAACCTGTGTAAGAGATTATATCAATGTTGAGGATTTAGCAGAGGCGCATCTTTTGGCACTTGATTATTTGAATAATGGCGGAGAAACCAATTATTTCAATCTGGGTACTAAAAATGGAGATACAGTAAAAGAAGTTTTTTCTATATGTGAAAAAGTAACGGATAAAAAAATTCCTGTTAATATGATGCCAAGGAGAGAAGGTGACCCCGCTTCACTTGTTGCCGATAATACAAAAGCAAAGTCTGTTCTGGGTTGGAATGCAAAACGTACGCTTGAAGACAGTATATGTTCTGCGTATGAATATGTCAAAAAATCTCATTTGTAAAATTCTAAAATAGTCATTCGAACAGATATATTTTATCTATTAATATAATAGAAATATCGGTAATTGTAAGATTTATCTCACTTGTAATAATTATAACTGTTACGGGAGATAAATCATGAAATCAATTACAAATTTTGACATTCAATATGCACACAGATTTTACAATTTTAAAGGAGAGGCACAATATCTGCACGGACACACGGGAAAACTAACCATTGAAGTAGAAGATTCTATCAACATGGGTGTAAATATGGTATTTCCTTGCGATGAAATAAAAAAAACAGCTTGGAATATTTTACAAAACTTTGACCATGCAACTATTTTAAGAGAAGATGACCCGTTATTACCTGCGATATTAGAAGTTTATGCCCAACAAAACATAAAAAACGGAGCGCCTCAAAATACAATGAAAGGAGAAGCCTTCAAAACAGAACTTGCAACAGCTTATCCCGATTGTCGTATTGTTGTAACTAAAGAAACAATGACAGTTGAAGGTATGATAAAAATGGTCTATGAATTATTAAAAGACAAACTAAATATATCTAAAATCACCTTTGCAAGCGGTTCTAACAAAGCAAGCGAAAATTACAAAATAAGTAAAACCATCGAAAGATGTCCATTATGCGGGATTGCATTAAATGAAAATCAAGTCTGCACAAAATGCGGATATAGAAAAACAACCTAATTATAAATAAACTATCTTACTGATCAGACTCTCTATGTTTATCAATCAGTTTTTCGAAATCTGACGGTTTAACACTTTGGATAAAATCTTTAAATTCTTCTGCTTCTTCTTCATCACGTGCAGAGTCTGTCGAAACAGAACCGTTCATCAAGACATTTGCGGTTACAAAAATCGGAGCTTCTGCACGCATCGCAACTGCAATTGCATCCGAAGGACGTGAATCAATTTCTATCTCATTTTCGCCGTTAGTAAGGAATAATGTAGCATAATAAGTTTCTTTTTCTACATCGTTTATTTCTATTCTGTCCAGTTTATAACCCGTTTTATCAATAATAGAAATAATCAAATCATGCGTCATTGGACGAGCAACCGAAAGTTTTTCAATTTTTCTGATGATTGCACTTGCTTCTGCAGAGCCTATCCAAATAGGCAAAGCCTTTCTGTTTTCCAAATCGTGTAATACAACAATAGGTGAACCTGTTCTTGTATCAAGTGCTATTCCCATAACTTTCATTTCTATCATGATTTATATTTCCTCATAACTGTGTAATTTTATTATATTATATCATCAATTTTTGACATGATATCTTTTTGGAGGGTTTTAAGATGCGCTTCTGTATCACTCTCAAAATAAATCCTTAATAAAGGCTCTGTGCCTGAAGGTCTTGCAAGAACCCAACTTGACTCGCCGAAATATATTTTTACTCCGTCTATAAGATTTTTTTCATCGCTTAATGATGAAATTCTATCCAGAATTGTTTTAATCTTATCACGGCTATCAAGTTTTAGGTCTATTCTGTCATTAACAAATGAACAACCTGCAAGAGCTTTGATTTCTTTTTGCAATTCTACAAGCGATTTCCCTGAATAAGCCATCGCCTCAAGAATAAGCAAGTTCGCAAGGATACCGTCTTTTTCGGGGATATGACCTTGTATACTCAAACCTCCTGATTCTTCACCACCTATAATACACTCATTATCACGCATTGCCTGACCGACATGCTTGAATCCGACTGCAGTTTCTACGACAGGAACATTTAACAAATCCGCAACTTTATTGAGTAAAAGACTTGCACCGACGGTTTTAACAAGACAACCCTCCATGTTTTTTTCACCCGCAAGGTGTAATAAAAGAATCGCAATGATTTCATTCGGAGAAACATATTCTCCATTTTCATTAATCACCCCAAATCTGTCCGAATCCCCGTCGTTTGCCAAACCTACGGCATTTCCGTTTTCTTTCACTTTTGCAATCAAATCTTGCAAGAATTTAGGTTTAGGTTCGGGCATTCCCCCGCCAAAATTTGGGTCGTGATACATATGCAAGGATTCGTAAGGAATATCGTGTTTTTTAAGTAATTTATCAAAATAACCGATACTTGCGGCGTATAATCCGTCAAAAATAATAGTTGTATCAAGTTCTTTTATGGAGTCAAAATCAATGATATTTTCAATATGCTT
>CAMDZX010000123.1 GCA_945910925.1 uncultured bacterium
ACATCCGAATACCGAAATATTTTCGCACTCTCTCAAGCACTTAATACCGTAGATCTTAGAATTCTCTATTTTTCCACCAAAAGAATACCATATAGGCGCTCTGGTTTTATCGTCCATTGAGGAATTATTAAGCACGAACTCTTTTGCATGCCAAAGCGGATATCTTAAAGAAAAAGTACAGTTTTCAACTTTTACTCCACGACATTCCTTCAAGACGGATTCTCCGTCCGCAGGACCGCTGAAAGTACACTCAACAACTTCCGTATCTTTCAACTTGTAAAGTGAACGTTCCTCATCAAAAACTTGGTTTGCTATTCTATCCATCGTGTAAATCTCCTATATGGTTAAATCATCAGATTGTTTTTTATTATTAAACGAAAGTTGCGATAAAATTATTGCTGCAATCATCAAAACGCAACCAATAATTTCTCTCGTGTTTAAAGTTTCCTGTAAAAGTATCATTCCGCCGATTACTGCAAATACAGCCTCACTGCTTAAAATCAGAGTCGCAAGAACAGGATGTGTTGCTTTGTGTCCTAAAATTTGAAATGTATATGCTCCTGCCGTTACTACAACACCCGTAAAAAGTATCGGCTGATATCCTGCACAAACAGATGATATCGCAGGGTTTTCAAATAAAAACATACAAGGTAGTGCAAGTAATCCCGCAACAAGAAATTGTAAAGCCGAAAGGCGTAATGCGCTTGTTCGTTTGGAATAATAACTCACAACAATTATATGAAGCGCAAAGAAAAATGCACTCACAAGAAGCAAAATATCGTATATTTCAAATGTCATTGTATCTTTTGCACACAACAAATACAAACCAATAAGAGCAATTAGAATACTTATCTGCACATTAGGTAAAAGTTTATGCCTCATAAATATTGCAATAATCGGAACAAATATTACATACAAGGATGTAATAAATCCCGCTTTACCGGCAGGCGAATATATCATACAGTATTGATTAATCGAAAATGCAATAAAAAGAATTAAGCCTGCAAGTAAACCACCCTTTATTAACAAAATTGTTTTGTCTTTTGTCATTTTTTCTTTTGCAAAAATATCAGATACAAGAATAATTGGAACTAAACTTAAACTCCCGATAATACTTCTTGCAACATTAAAAGTAAACGGCTCAACATATTCCATGCCGGTTTTCTGGGCGACAAAGGAAAGTCCTGATATCAATGCAGCCATTAAAAGCGATATATTACATAAAATATATAATTTAGTGTTTTTCATATTACCATTCTACGTCCTTAGAGTAACTATCAGTCAAGTATTTTTATAGTAAAATTTTATCAGGAGGGCGATATGTATACAATAAAAGAAGTTTCCAAACTGATGGATGTATCGGAACACACATTAAGATTCTGGGCAAAGAGCGGATTTTTTCCATCCATTACACGTAATCAGAACAACGTAAGAATTTTTTCAGAACATGATTTAGGATGGGTTAAAATTGTTAAATGCCTGCGTCAGGTTGGCACGGAAAACAAAGCGATAAAACGTTATATTGATTTATGCCTGATAGGAGATTCCACAATTACCAAAAGATATGAAATTATAAAAGCTACAAAACGTAAAGCTCTTAAACAAATGGAGGAATTAAAACAACAGTTAGAAATCCTTGATTACAAAGAAAACTATTACGAAGAACTCATAAGGAATAATTCAAACGACAAATTCAATCCTGCAAATAATATTATTAAAGTTTAATTTTGAACGGAATTAACCTCGCAGGAAGTATCAATATCAAAATATTCTACAAGCCATTCAATAAGAAGTCTAGACTCACCCCAATCAAAGTTAAGACTTTTTACAATCCCAAACATAAGATTATAACGACTTAAATTATATGCCTTTGGTAATGTCGAATATCCCTCGTATTTTACACTGCCTTCTAAAATTCTATGCGTATTTTTATCATAAACCTTTGAATAATTAAGACCTTCTTCTGCGCAGTACGGAATAGTCAATTTTCCTGAAGCATTCTCGCTGATAAGTCCAAAAGTACGACATATCAAGCCTCTATATTTATATACCGAACAACTTCCATCAATAAGAAAAGGACATTCGTATAAAAAATCGCCATTTCCAACTTTATTAGCAAGTTTCTGACAATTAGATTTTACTATTTGTTGAATGTTTTCCGGCAAATCTACAAAGCCTTGTTTTATGTATTCAAACTCAATTTCTGAAAACGGATACATGCCTTGTTCACAACATAAAGAACATCCGTTCTTACAACAAATATACTCTTTCTGAGCCTCAAACATTTTTTCAATCTCAGCAGTAATCAGATTCAAATAATGTTCATAATTTTTTAAAGTTTGTTCATTTTGCATAATTTGCCAGCCATTCCAATAAAGACTTTTGTTCTCCAAAATCAATTTCTAATTCTTTTACAAGATTAAGTTTTCTAATATTTGAAATATTAAGATTAAAAACCCGAGGCAGATTTTTATAGTGATTTTCTTCTATGACATTCATCAAAAGCTGCTTTGTTTCTTTGTCATACACCTTTGAATAATTTAGCCCCAATTTCCCGCAAAAAGGCCCGTTCACTTTCCCATCCGGCTCCTGATTAAGCAGCCCAAAAGTCCTGCAAACAAGCCCGCGATTATCATAAACCGAGCATTTTTTATTTATCAGGAACGGGCATTTATAATAACCTTTTTCATCTTTTTTTATTTCCGAAATATTTTTTTGTACTATTTTTTTTATTTGCTCGTCAAGTTTTTCATACCCGTCCATAAGATACAAAAATTCTGTTTCGGTAAACGGATATTCCCCGTATTCACAACAATAGGCACATCCTTCCTTACAACAAATATAATCTTTTTGATGCGCAAACATTGCATCTATATCTTGTTGAAATATTTCAAGAAATTTTTTATAATTCTTACACATAACAAGAATTGTAACACCTGAGAAACACATGTGGCAAATATTTTAACATCAGAAATAAGTCACGTGGGTTATGCCTATATCGTGTTTTTTTATTATGATACAAATAGGAAAATTTTAAGAATTGAGGTTAAAATGGTAAATAGCAAGATAAAATTGTGCATAGTAGAAGATTACGCCCTGACAAGAACCGCATGCAAATGCGCTCTTTCCTCTTATGAAGATATAAAAGTAACAGCAGATTTTGCGGATGCTGAAAGTTGTATCAAATATCTGGAAACTAATCAGGTTGATATTATACTAATGGATTTAGGACTTCCGCATATGAACGGACTTGAAGCTACTCAAATAATTAAAGAAAAATATCCGGAAATTAAAATAATTATTTTAACCTCACATGAAACGGATGAAGAAGTCCTGACGGCATTGGCTTCGGGCGCAAACGCATATTCTCTTAAAGATATTGATTTTTCTGATTTGCATAATGTAATCAATCTTGTTGTAAAAGGCGGGATATGGCTTGACCCGAGAATTGTACAAATTGCGGTAAAAATGTTCAAAAATGAACAACAAAAGCATGCAGAGAAAGACTTCTTGGGCAAACTGACCGATAGAGAAAAAGAGGTTTTAAAACTCCTGTCACAAGGACTTTCAAATACAGAAATCGCAGAGAAATTAATTATCAGCTCTCACACCGCAAAAGTACATGTATCAAATATCCTAAGCAAACTTGCCGTAACGGACAGAGTTCAAGCTGCGGTAAAGGCTTATCAATACAACCTTTGCTAGTTTTTGATATCCTTTTTAACTCTTGCAATAACATCTTTCCAGATGTCCATTTTGTCTGTCTTATACGGTTTTACGGATTTATACCAGACAACATCATCACCTGTTAAATCAAACCAACGGTATTCCGTGAATTTATTAAACAAACCGAACGTTTTAACACCCAAAGCGCCAGCCAGATTTAAGATAACATTATCGGTCGTTACTATCAAATCCATATTCATTATTGCAGCTGCGGTATCTTCAAATGTAGAAAAATCTTTTCCTACATTTATAACATTGCAACCTTTAGGTAAACTCTCGATTTGTTTCTTAGAATCTTCATGTTGAAGCAAATAAACATCAACACCTGACATTTTTAAAATTGGAATAAATTGTTCAAGAGGAATATCTCTGTTCAAATCTCGCGAGGAATTATGCCCCTCAAATGCCAAACCGACTTTAATGTTATTTTTATTCGCAACAAACTCATACCCAAAATGTTCAACCTTATGTTCGTCCGCACGAAGATAACCCTCTGAATACGGGATACTATACTTTTCTGTTTCAAGCATAATCGGAAGATTCATAACGGGTATATGATAATCGTATTTTAATTCCGCAAAATCTGTATCCAACCCGAAAATATCAGCACCTAAATCCGAATTCTTTAATAAATCAACCAATTCAGGTTGAACAACATAAAGAACTTTTTTTGCCATAGAGGAAAGTTGTTTTACAAAACGGGCATACATTATAGAATCACCGTATCCTTGCTCACATTGAACAAGAATTGTACTTCCTTTAATATCATCCTTGCTTAACAACTCCTTATCAGGCGGTAACATTGGCGGATACAAAGCAGGACGTGTTTCTTTAGAAAAACGATACGCAAAATACTTATACCCTTTTGAAAACCGTCCATGCTGAATCAGAAAACATCCGAAATCAAAATAGTCGTCATTTGCAGGATTCAAATTCAAAAGCATTTCATAATACTTATATGCGTTTTCAAAATCCTCCAATTTATTATAAATCAAAGCAACATTTCGTATAAATGTTTTTGAATTAGGGTTTAGTTCATGCGCTTTTAAAAAGTATTCCAACTGCTTGTCTAAAAATCTGTCATTATACAATTCCGAATACAAGTGTCCTAACGTATTATAAACAAGAGCATCATCAACCACCGTCTTTATATAACGTTCATAACGTTCTATTGCTTCAGGAATTCTGTTAAATTTAAAATACATCAAATCCGCAATTACGTAATCGGAACGGACTTTATCTTCTGTTCTTTCTTCATAAAGCCTTAAATATTCCATCGCAATATCAGTTTGTTTTAATTCGGCAAGACAACTTATCAATTTAACAAACTCATTTTCTTCAAGAGTAGATGCATTAAATACATTTTTATACTTAATCATTGCATCTTGCCAATCTTTATTATCATAAAATTCGTTAGCTTTTTTTAGTTCCAAATCAAGATAAGGAACCAAGATATTAGATGGAACGGGAGAATACTGCATAATTTTTTTGTATGTTTCAACACCATACTTAACATCATCATTCATTGACAATCC
>CAMDZX010000124.1 GCA_945910925.1 uncultured bacterium
GGCGTTTACCCTTACCGCCTGCATTCGTTTATAATCTGCGTTTATTATGATACTTTCAAAGTGCAACCTGTCTATCAACATATTTATGTCAGTAGATGTTATTAAGAGTTGAAAAAATCCTGTTCTCTGAGTCTTAAAGATTTGCCTTATACGATTTTTAAGTTCATTATCAATCATAATAAAGTCTGAATTCGCTTGACGCAGAGTAGCTTCCATCTGTAATAGTTGACGTTGTTTTTTGTCATAAGCAGCTTGAGATGCTTTTAGAGAATTTTGTGTACTTGCAAGTTTTTTCTGATTTCTGTACAACTTATTAGTTTCAATATTTTCCAATACTCTCAGGTGTTTAACTTTTGCATGAGCCTGAGCTTGCTGCTTCTTAATAGACTGCATCTTTTTTATATTATTTGAATACGCAGAAGATGATTGGGTTGAGTTAGCAGAAAAAGCAGGTTGCAATCCCATGGAAAGCAACAAACAAAATATTAATGCTATACAGGTCTTTAATTTCATACTTTTATTTCATAAAAATAGGCAGAAGCATCATTCCAAATGTCCATGCCATAAACGTAATTGCTATAATAAATACTATTGTTTTTTGATGTTTTCTAAAAAATTCCATCCGTATCCTATCTCCCGTCTTTTATTCATTCTACTATTAAAACGTATTTATTGCAAACTAAATATTGATTATTTGCAAAAAGTAACAAAATAAATTAATATTGTCCTATGGCAAAAAGTTTTTTATCTATTAACGCAAATTATAATGATTTTTCTACGGTTCCATCTCAAGACATAGATTCCTTTTTACTAAAAAACTGTGAAGTCAATTTGAGTAAAATATACGGTTTTTGCCAAAAGCCTGAGGATATTCTTATAATTAGTGGTTTTTTAGGAACCGGAAAAACCCGAGTCATAAAACATTTACTAAATTATTTGGATAGAGATGTATGTTCCTTTAAAATATACTGTTCAAAATCTCTAACACTTGACGATGTACTTCTGTCTTTATGGTCGCAATTTATATCTGATACCTCAAATATGGATATTGCATATAAATACAGACAAACTACATCTTTTCAAGATAAAGTATCAGGCTATTTTACTGATTTTCAAAAAAATATTGTAATTACGTTATTTGATTTTGATTCAATAACTGATAATAACAGACAAGAGATTCTTGATTTTTTAACATCTGTTTCTGCAAGCGATAAAATAAAAGTAATAATTGTATCTAAGACCTTTGATACATCATCATTTGCCGAAAACGTAAAATATACAAAAGTTATCCTAAAAGCATTATCCAGAAATATTTTTGAAAACTATATGGTTGATAAAGGTGTAAAAACAACATCAAGAATGTTTGATGAACTTTATAAGATAACACGCGGATATTATCTGTATGCAGCAATTACTGCAAAAATTTTAAAACAAAAAGATTTAAGCGTTAACGATTATTTGGCAGCATATACAAATTCAGGGTTACCTTTTGATAAATTTTTATCAAAAGCCTTCGTGAGTATGTTACCCCCAAATTGTATTAAACTTTTAAATTTATTATCACTGGTAAGACACCCTATAAATTCGTACGTACTTGAAGCTTTAGATTGTTACGATGAACAGTCTGTCAATTTACTGCGTGAAAAACTATTTTTAACTTCGCCGGATAAACTATTTATAATAAACAACTATTTTAAAAATGAAATCATTGAAGAAATGTCCAAAGATGAAAAACAAGCTATACACCAACAACTTGTTTCATTTTATAATTCTCAGCTTCCGTTAAAACCTTCAGAAAGAATGCAGCTTCTTTCAAGAACAACGATGCGAACAGAAGCAGAATACCATCTTAAAGCGGTATCTCTTCAAATTAATGAAGAAACTTCCACTAAAATACCGCAACAAGCAAATTTACCGAAGGACGATTTATTAAAACTTGCTCAAGATTTTACAAAGAATTATCAATACAAGGACGCAATCGCTATATATTTACGATTATTGGATAATGAAAATTCAGATAAATTAGATATTTATGTTAATTTGGCAGAACTCTATGATAAACAGGGTAATTACAAATATGCCTTACATTATCTGCAACGAATTATAGAACATTACAACGAATCAAATAATACATATCAAATAAACAAATACAAAATGCATATCGCACAAATTTATTATCGTTCATATAAAACAACAGAGGCGATAAATCTTTTGTATGAAATCATATCACAATCAACAAATAGCGAAATTACAATTGAGGCATATACATTGCTTGGCAATATATATATATCACTATCTTCAAAAAATAAAGCTTATGAATTATACAGCAAAGCAATAGTGCTGTCCGAAAGGGAAAATTTTGAAAAAAATCTGCCGGAGCTATATTTTAAATTTGCAATTTTAGCTGATGAAAACGAAGAAGTTGATATAGCAATAAATTATTACAGACATTGCATCGAAAGATCTGATGATAGTACAAAGTATAAATCCTTATCATACTCAAACCTCGGAGATTTATATCTTGATATGGAGGATAACTCTAATGCACTTAATAATTTCAAAACCGCATATTTATTAGATAAAAAAAATTCAAATTATTTTGGAATGTATTACACAGCCTCAACCATTGCAAAAATCATCTTAACTTCCTCTCCTGAAGAAAGTTTTAACTATCTACATTTAGCAAAAGCCGCAGCAGTTAAAAGTAATGATATATATGCAATGGCAAATTCAGGATTACATTTAGGTGATTATTATGCAAATATTAATCAATACGAAAATGCACTAAATGAATATTTTGCAGTTTTTAATCTGGTAAAAGACAAGTTTAGTGAATATAATAAAAAAAGAATATTAACAAGAATCAATGATATAAAACTAAAAATAGGAGAAAGCAGGTTCAATGAACTTTATAATAAAGAGTGAGTTTTCCGATTATATAAATTCTTTTTTAGAGCAAAATTCAGTGATAAACCTCATTTCTAAGAATGAAGAAAAATATATTTTTGAAAAGCATATATTTGATTCTCTTGCCATTGGTATATTTTTCAAAAAGTATAATATACACCCGAAGAATTTGCTTGATATCGGTACAGGTGGTGGATTTCCTGCGGTTCCTATTGCAATAGAGTATCCTAATATTCAAGTTACGGCTCTTGATAGTATTAGAAAGAAAATTAATGCTATTAACAATATCAAGCAAGAACTTGATATAAAAAATCTGACACCACTCTGCTCTCGTGCTGAGAATTTACAAAATACCAAGTTTGATATTATAACATCTCGTGCCGTTGCAAGGATTAACATTTTGGCGAAATACGCTTCACCATTATTAAAACAAGACGGATATTTTGTAGCTTATAAATCAAAACTTGCAGATGAAGAAATTAATGAAGCTTTAAACATTCTAAACAAATTAAATCTAAAACATATTGATACCCTAGAATACAGGTTACCATTACCGGAAGTGTTTGAGAGAAAACTTCTAATATTTAAAAAGCTTACTTAATATTTAGAAAATCGCATATCTTTTTTAAAATATTTTTGGTATTTTTTTCTTTCGGCAATGCTACCGTTCCATAATACCCCTTATAACTTTTTATAATATTTTGAGGCAGTGTTCTGTTTTTGGATAGAGTATCCGAAATGAATGATAAATACTCATCCTGTTCTTCTTTGTACATAACATCTTGCATTCTTAATTCTTCATCAGCTTCATAGTGAATTAGAGCATGATAAGCTGTTATTATACTTTTATCCGTAGTATTTTTAGGGAAACTCAACAATGCCTGCCGTACAGGAATTTGTCCGGTAATTACAAGCATAATCAATCTTGAAACAAGCTGTCTGTCGTTCATATTAGAAATTCTATAACAAAATACTAATGCCTGTCCAGATTAATAACTCTAAAACTTGGAGTAGAAACATCCTGCGGTCCGATAGGATAATCAAAATTAACCTGTCTGCCATCGCTCAAATCAATAACATTCGCGACCTTCTTTTTTGTTTTCGCTTTTGTATATTTGGATTCATGTTTAATAACAATTTTTGTATGCTTAACACTACTACAACCGCAAAAGAAGAAAGAAGCAGCAAAACAAACTATTAATACTAAACATAAATATTTATAGTTCATATACATATTATAACATATTGTATTAAATTTTTCATCCCCTAATTTAATCCTGAGAGTCCGAGAATCCTTTCCTTCATAAATATTAGATATGAAGTTGTCATTTCTTCCTTGTCTTCACAATTCTTAACAAGATTTTCAAAATCCACTATTACTTTTTCGTCTTTTAATTTCTTAAACATCATACCCCCTTATCCACAAATTTAGTAACGACCATGCCTTATGAAATCTTTAATTTTTTGCAGATAATTGTTAAGTTTTTTTACATTTTTTTATTATGTGAAATTTTCAAATCTAAAAATACTTTATATATAAGTGAGAAAAGAGAGATAAAAGAGGACATACTTATGGCTGATGAAGTGAGAAATAGTGGCAATCGTTTAACACCGGAAGAAATCGCTGCAAGGCAAAAAGAATTTAAAAAAATACAAGAAAGTGGTCATATCATTGAATTGACCACTCAAAGTGATAATCCCAAAAAATCGGGCGTTTCGTATGACTATATGAATAGGCTTAATCAAGATATTGAAGCCGGCATTTTTGAAGATATATATCAGGACGGTTTTACTAAACAAGAGAAAAAAGCACTTGCTAAAGAATTTGAAAGTGTATTTACCGAACATGGATACAATACAAATTTTGCAAACATGAAAGAAGGAGAACGATATAAAATTACATATGATGAGTATGTAAGACTAGCAGAAGCTGCCGGATATAAACTAAACGAAAAATATACAATAGATGAAACACAAATGCCTACTATAGAAGCATCTACAACAAATACCCCGAAAACAGATGAGTACAATGATAGTGATTTCCCAAGACCATACGATGATGAAACAGGAAGACCTTACGATATGCAAGGTTCGACAACGCGCACAAATGAACCGGAAAAAACTACCACTAAAAACAATCATCAGGAAACAGATAAGCATAGTGATAACAAACAAACAACTGTAACAGAAGCAACGGCGGAAGCTGAAGCAAAAGCGAAAGCGGAAGCTGAAGCAAAAGCGAAAGCGGAAGCTGAAGCAAAAGCGAAAGCGGAAG
>CAMDZX010000125.1 GCA_945910925.1 uncultured bacterium
AAAATGGTTACAAGATTCACATTTCATTCCGTAAGGACATCTGAAACAATAAGGGAACGGAACAAAGTGTGCGCGGTCGCCAAAGTGACCGTATTTTTCTCTGTATCTGAAGCTTGATGTAACTGCGGTTGCACCGACGGTTCTTCCGTGATATCCGCCTTGAAACGCAAACATCCCGTTTCTGTGAGTGTAATTTCTAACAATCTTTATTGCATCTTCTGTTGCTTGAGCGCCGCCAACATTAAAATGAACACGACCTTTTTTACCAAAACGTTCATAATTCAAATCTGCAATCTTTTTAGATAGCAAAACTTTATAATCATATAAGAACTTAGGAGTCAGATGAGGTAATGTATTCATTTGGTCCATTACTGCATTCATTACTCTCTTATTTTTGTATCCGAAATTACAAGATGCGTACCACATTTGCAAATCCAAGAACGGAATGTCTTTTGAATCATACATATAAGAGCCTTCACATCCTCTAAAAACTTTTGGGTTTTCAGAATAATGAACAGTATCGCCCCAAGAACAATATTCGTTGTCTAACTGTTTAATTTCCTCATCAGATATTAAATCCAAGTCCATCATAATTTACTACCTCTTTATAAGTCTTATATTCGATACATCTAATTTCTTCTTTTCTACAATAGTTCAAAAGAGTTGATTTTGCAAATAAATAATCAGCCTTATCTGCTACACAAATGTCAGAAGTGCCGTCCCCCACATAATAAATTTGTTTGTATTTTGTTCTTAAATTTTTAACGGTATTACATTTACAAGTGCCTGAAACCTTCTTGCATAGAGGGTTTTTGTTTGGGTAGGTTATTATAAATTCCCCGTTTTGAAATTCTCCATGGTTGGATATTACCTCTACATTTTTAATGTTACTTTTTTGTAAAATTTTTTTAATAAAGTAATCAATGCCGTCACTTAAAATTACAAAATCAATATTATTTTTTAATCTTATTTCATTAAATTCTTTAAAATGCTCATCAATTTGTATTGTGTCTAAAAAATCATCAATCATTTTAGGAGAAATGTTTGGAACTAAGTTGAATTGTTTGGTTAAACATTCTGCCGAACCTATGTCTCCTCGTTCCCACATAGCCTCAAGCTCTAACCACTCTACATCCGCATATGTTTTTAAAAATGTTGATAAAGTGTCTTGTTTTGTGATTGTGCCGTCAAAATCGCTTACTATTATTTTTTCTTTCATTTAATTATTGTATCATGAGTTATTTTTATTTTATAATTAATAATTATGAAGACGATTATTTTTATATTTGGAACAAGACCTGAGATAATAAAACTCGCACCGGTCATATTAGAGCTTAAAAAATTTCCGCAGGATTACAATGTTATTATTTGTAATACAGAGCAACAAAAAGAACTTTCAAATCAAACACTTGCATATTTTGGTTTAAAAGCCGATATAAACTTGGATTGTATGCGTGAAAACCAATCATTGGCAGGTGTGCAGACAAAAATCTTAACTTCGTTGGATGAAGTATTTAACAATAACGATATAGATGCCGCTATTGTTCAAGGTGATACAATGACGGTTTTGTGCGGAGCTTTGACTGCATTCTACCATAGAGTTCCAGTTTATCATGTCGAAGCAGGTTTACGTTCTTATGATATTTATGAACCGTTTCCTGAAGAAGTTATGCGTCAGATGACAAGCAGAGTTGCAGATATTCACTTTGCGCCGACGATTGTTAATAAGGAAGCCCTTTTAAAAGAAAATATTTCCGAAGATAAAATCCACATTGTTGGTAATACGGTTATAGATGCTTTGTTCTGTCTTTCTGATGATGTTATTGAACAATCGAAGAAATTTTTTGAAGATAACAATATTAAAATTGATGATAAACTTGTATTGATTACCGCACATAGACGTGAGAATCATGGAGAAAGAATAGATAGGATTATTGATGCAATATCTTATCTTGCAGAAAAATATTCTGACCATACGTTTGTAATTCCTGTTCATCCTAATCCGAACGTAAAAAACAAAATCCATGACAGATTGGGAAAATTTGAGAATATCAAACTTTTAAAACCTTTGGATTATCCGTATCTTGTTTATTTGCAAAAACATGCAAAACTTATTCTGACAGATTCAGGCGGGATACAAGAGGAAGCACCGTCTTTTGCGTGCCCGACTCTTGTGATGCGTTATGAAACAGAACGTAAAGAAGGTATTGAGGCAGGTGTTTCGGTCTTGGTCGGTGCGGATTATGATAAAATTTTGGCATATAGTGAGGGTATTCTTTCCAAAGAAAAATCTCAAACAAGATTAAAGGCACAAAACCCATACGGTGACGGAACCGCATCAAAACAAATCCAAGAAATTATTCGTGCCAATTTATTAAGGTAATAAGAGTTAGAAATGTCTTTCTGTCGGGTTTATTAAAACTTGCGAAAGTTTTTCTGCTCCTTCAAACCCTCTTTTGGATAGTATTTCTGATGCTTTTTGGTTGTCATATTTTACAAATTTATGTTCGAGAGAAAATTCACCGTTATTAATTTCTATAATCAAATAACAAGATTTAGGCTCCTCTGTAAACGGACGTCCTACACTTCCGACATTGACAACGGTTTTTCTGTTTGTTGTTTGAAAACCGCACGGTATATGCGTATGACCGCATAGAATTATATCTGTATCGCAATCTTTTACCATTTCTTCAACATCATTTAAGGGGGTAGTCGGAAGAATATCTTCATTATTACGTCGTGGAGAACCATGTACAAGAAGGATTTTTATATTACCTTCTTCTAACAGTTTTGTTGCAGGTAAATTTTTCAAAAAGTCTTTTTGACTATTGCTAAGTATTTTTACATCATCTTTCAAAGCATTTGCCATAATTGGTGCTCCTGCATTTTTTAATGTGTTATATAAATCATTTGAGTATTCGGCAATCATTTTGTCGGTATTCCCTTGAATCATTTCAACATTATTTTCTTTAAAAAGATTCATACAACAATCAACAGTTACAACAGGTTCAGGGCCTGCAAGAGCATAATCTCCCAGAAAGAATATTTTGTCGCATTGATTCTTTTTTATATCTTCAAGTACTGAATTTAGAGCAGTCATGTTTCCGTGAATATCTGATAAAATTGCTATTTTCATTTTTTTCTCCTCGTTGTACAATTAATTATATGATAAAAAGACGAAACTCTAAACAAATTTGTATAGGTGATGTAAAAATAGGCGGCGGAGCGCCTGTATCCGTGCAATCTATGTGTAATACGGATACAAGAGATGTTGAGGCAACGGTTCGTCAGATAAAAGAATTTGCCGATGCCGGTTGTGAAATTGCAAGACTTGCCGTGTTGAATAAAGATGCCGCTGATGCAATAAAAGAAATTGTTAAAAAAACTGATATTCCGTTAGTTGCAGATATACATTTTGATTATAGGCTTGCTGTTCAATGTATAGAAAACGGAATTCATTCTCTCAGAATAAATCCGGGTAATATTGGTAAACGTGAACATACGGAAAAGGTAGTTTCGCTTGCTAAGACTAACAATGTGCCGATACGAATTGGTATTAATGCGGGTTCTTTGGAAAAAGAACTAAAAGTTCGTGAAGATATGACTCTTGCCGAAAAAATGGTTGAGAGTGCAATGAGGCACATTAGAATTTTAGAAGATTTGAACTACGATACTATGAAAATTTCGTTAAAATCTTCGGATGTCATGACGACGATTGAGGCATATCGTTTGATGGCACAAAAGGTTGATTACCCGCTGCATGTCGGAGTAACGGAAGCAGGAACTTTGAAGGGCGGATTAATAAAATCTTCTGTCGGTATCGGTACACTTTTAGCGGAAGGAATAGGGGATACAATACGAGTTTCTCTGACCGAAAACCCTATTGAAGAAGTATATGCAGGATGGGGAATTTTGAAATCTTTAGGACTCCGTGAACGAGGTGTAAATTTTGTTTCTTGCCCGACTTGTGGAAGAACTCAGATTGATTTAATCGGACTTGCTAAACGTGTAGAAGAACGCTTTAAAAATTTAGATTTACCTATAACAATTGCAACTATGGGTTGTCCTGTCAACGGTCCGGGAGAAGCATCTCATGCAGATTATGGGATTGCAGGTGCAATCGGCGAGGGTTATATTTTCAAAAAAGGTGAAATTTTAAAACGTGTTCCGGAATCGGAACTGTTGAATGAGTTAGAAAAAACTATTCAATCAGATTTCCCTAATGTGTTGTAGTTGTTTGGTTGATAATAGGATTTGAATTTTTAGGGTAAGAAATGAAAACTTTTTTATATTAACTATAATTTTATTCTTCTTCCTCTTGCTATATTTTTTGATATTTGTTAGTATTCAAATATGTCCGGATTGCGAGAACGTATTGAAAATTTTAATAGAGCTTACGAAATATTTACAGACGCAGTTCAAGTGTATAAAAGTGACAAGAGTGCGGTGCTTATGCAAATGGCATTAATTCAGTCCTTTGAGATTTGTTTTGAACTTGCGTGGAATATTTTAAAAGACTATCTTTCAGTTAAAGCTGTTGAAGTATTTACTCCAAAGGATACCATAAAGTCAGCATTTAATGCTCAGATAATTATGAACGGGCAGATTTGGATAGATATGGCTAATGACAGAAATTTAAGTTCGTACGAATATAATATGGAAAAAGTAAACTTAATGCTTGAAAAAATTGGTAATGAGTATGCAAATGAATTAACAGATTTCAATGAAAAAATAAAGGATTTTGATGAATAATTTCGGATTACCTGAGCGTACAATAGAAGAAATTACCGTATATTTTAAAACAAAACCTGAAATAGAATTGGTCAAGATTTTTGGTTCTCGTACAAAAGGAACATATCGAACAGGTTCGGATATTGATTTCGCAGTTTGGACAGATAAACAAGATTCTTTCTTTAGAATTGCGGGAGAATTGGACGACTTGCCAACACCATATAAATTTGATGTGATAGATTACAAAAATCTCTCACACGAAGGAATGAAAAACAGTATAGATAGAGATGGAATTGTTTTTTATAAACGTGAAATTCTGTAGTTTTGTAGTTGTCAGGCAATGCCTGACCTACTTCTGAAAGGGGTAAATGTAAAGTTCAGCATGACATGAATAGTTGTGTTTATTGGGT
>CAMDZX010000126.1 GCA_945910925.1 uncultured bacterium
CAAGATTGGTCGAACAAGGAGTACCACTTCCTGTTGTTCAAGAAATATTAGGACATTCAAAAATCGAAACTACAATGAGGTATGCACACGCTATCCCAGAACAAAAAATAAATGCTATTAATTTATTATCTAACTATTGTTAAAATAGTTAGATTTTTTAAATATTGAACTAAATGCATCATTATTTAATCAGAAAATTATTCAATAGTATTTTTATTATTCAAATCAACCTAGGCTTCATATAAGCTACATAAAAAATTTGCAATAAAAAAGAAGGTCTTGAAACCTTCTTCTTTATGGAGCGGGAGACGAGGCTCGAACTCGCGACATCCTCCTTGGCAAGGAGGCATTCTACCACTGAATTACCCCCGCGTGTAAGACTATTATACATGCACATTTTTTTTTTGCAAGCAATATTTTTGATTCTACAAATTATTGCTCTTTTATCATCAATCTGATTGCATCTACTGCCGTTTGAATGGCACTATCAGTATCGTGAACAACAGGATTATCCAAACCAGCTTTTTCACGTTCTTGATTTGCGATTACCAAAAATACAGAACCTACCTTTACATGCAAATAGGCTGCAACTGTAAATAACGCCGCAGACTCCATTTCTGATGCAAGACATCCAAGTTTTAGCCAAGCGTTCCATTTATTTATTAATTCATAATTAACAGGCATCAAGGCAGGACTATGTTGTCCATAGAAAGAATCTTTGCATTGAACCACACCTACATGATAATTCTTACCTGATTGTTTTGCAGCCTCAACAAGCTTTGTGACAATATCAAAATTTGCAACTGCAGGGAATTCAATAGGAGCATATTCCTTTGACGTACCTTCCATTCTTATAGCACCCGTCGGGATAACTATGTCTCCACCTTTCACATTTATATCCATACCACCGCAAGTGCCGACACGAATGAAATATTTTGCTCCGACTTTTACAAGCTCCTCCAACGCTATAGCCGCAGAAGGACCACCAATACCGGTCGAGGTTACGCTTACTTTCACTCCGTCTAAAAAGCCTGTATATGTAACATATTCCCTTTTGTCAGCTACCAAACGTGCATTATCGAAATATTCCGCAATTTTTTTACATCTTTTTGGGTCACCCGGAAGAATTACGTATTCTCCAACATCTCCCTCTCTCAAATCGATATGATATTGTTTTCCATTCTCAGCATATTTCATAATAAGCACCTCTCCTGTTAGTCAATTACCCGAATTTTACCAGTAAATTCAAACCCTGTCAAACACTATAAAAAATCTTCAAACTTTTTTTCAGAAACTATTTCATATCCGCATTCATCCGGCGGTGTAAGATATTTCCCGCTAACCAGAGATTTGACCATAGGATATTTTCTGCAATACATTGAGCGAAAAAAGTAATGTTTGCATCTGTTATCAGGTGTTAATGATTTGCAGGTAAACAAAATTTCGCCCTTGTCATTTTCTCCTGACGGATAAAAAAGATTGAGTCTTTTATTCTTTGTTCGTAAATCTTCATACTGAGAAATACTTTTTATGGGTTTATCATAGGCAAAAAATACAATATTTCTGCAACAACGTCCGCATTTTTTACAACTGCCCTTCAAAATGTATTTTGGTGCAGTCAATTTATCAAATAAAAATTTTAAATACTTCAATATCAATCTAAACCTCAATAATTGATAAAAAACGCTTGTTCAAGTAGTTATAAAAAGGACTCTCCAATTCTGTCGAGTATGATATATGACCTTCTGCCAGATTTTTTTGGATTTCAAATTCTTCTTCTCCCTGATTTATAATAAGCATTTTCCCGTTTTGGGACAAAAGTGATAACGCATGCTTAAACAAAACTTCGGGTTCAAAATATTTATCGGGAAGTCCCCAACGCCTCAACGGATATTTTGTTACAAAAGGAAGTATCCAAATAATATAATCATACTCTCTTTGAATATCCGTGAGATTTCCTGCGATATAATTTGCACCTTCAAGCCCGTTTATATAATACTTGGCAACTTCATATCTTGAATATAGATTGGAATATAATCTGTAAGCATCAAGCTCTACACCATCCATAACAAGTGTATTACATTTACTTTTAAAATAATGATATTGTGCAGGTGCATAAAACCAGTTTTTAGAGCCGATATCAAGAACTCTCAAATTTTCTTTTTGCGGGATGTTGAAATACTTGTCCAAAAAGTAAAGTGTATAAAGATTTTGACAATAATTCACAACAGTAGAAGAATTCTTGTACGAATGAAAATTGTAGCGTTCAAGAAGTTTTATTTCCATACTTTTTTCATCCGAATTGAATGATATTCCGTCTTTTGGTTCATTTAATTCGGAATAATCGGTACGAGAGAGTTTTATTAAATTTCTGAGATAAAAGTCTATCCGATTTTTTAAATCAAACATGAATACATAATCCTAAAGTTGAGGTTACATTTTATTCTTTATCAAGAACCTTGATAATATGCCAGCCAAATTGAGTTTTAACCGGTTCTGAGATTTCGCCGATTGCCATTTTAAAAGCAACTTCTTCAAATGAGGAAACCATATCTCCATGCCTGAAATATCCTAAATCTCCACCTCTTCTGCCTGATGGGCAGATTGAATACTCCTTGGCAAGTTCTTCAAAACTTTCACCGTTTGAAATCCGTTTTTCAAGTTCTAACGCTTCCGAATGTGTTTTTACAAGGATATGCTCAGCTCGTACAAGTCTGTATTCTTGAGCAAATACCATCGCAACAGAAATCAATAGCACAAAAAATAATACAAAAAGTCTCTTCATATAAAATTTCTCCTTACAAGGATATTTTATATGAAACAAAATAAATCAAATATACCTTTATAGGTTATTGCTTATGGCGTTGATGTGCCTCCGCTTGCACCACCTGTACTCCCAGTACCACCTGTACTCCCAGTACCACCTGAGCTTCCAGTACCACCTGAGCTTCCACTTCCACCTGAGCTTCCACTTCCGCCTGTATTGTCTCCTGTTCCCGAAGGAACCGAAGGTGTATCAGGTGTTTGCTCTTGATTATTTTGGCTTGCTACAATGCTATCATGTTTTGCCAATGGGTCATTGAGATCTTTCAATGCAGAGGCAATTTCTTGACCTTTGCTTCCGCATGAATATTCTTGCGATGCTTTGACAGCCATTACTCCTGATGACATTGTGAACAATCCTGCGCCTACTTTACATAATGCAGCACCGGCAGCGGCTGGTATTGATATAGGAAGTCCAAGACCAAATGGGATTGCTGCATATATAGCTGATATCACTGTCGATCTAACTGCTAAAATAACGGATGATGCAGCTGCACCTGCGAGTGTAAGACTATTAGTGACTGCCATGGCTCCAAATTTCTCTCCTTGTGACAAGAAATCAGCAACATCTGCTGTATAGTTGGCTATATCATGTGCTTCACTGTTTGTTGTTGCAATGTCCGGAGTTTCTTCTGTAGGTGTCGAACCTTCAGCTCCCGGTTCTGCCGGTCCGTTAGTTGGTGTATTCCCGAATCCCATCTCTTCGTTAAGACTATCAATATATTCCTGTATTGTTGCTATATATTCTCCGGCAGCATTTGCTTCCTCAAGTCTGCTTGATAAATCATTGTCAAAAAGTGCTGCCCCCGTTACACCTAAAGCACCTGCAGCCGCATCTGCTATACCTACACCTAAAGCGGTAAATGGATTTAGAATCGCTTGCATAGCTAATGTACTTTGTAATAAGGCGGTGCCGAATAGTGCTTCAGCAGGTGATGCTCCGGGTGAAGGAGCGCCTTTTTGTTCGGTTTCTCCTGCCTTTTTATCGTTGCCTTCTTCTCCTTCTGGACCTTCACTACCATCTTCCGGAGGAACGGGTTCTCCTTCACCTGTTTCGTAGGTAGTATTATCCTGAGAATTAAGAGCATTATTTAAATATTTTGTTTGAGCATTTGTTAAATCTGCAGTATTACCTTCTTTGACATCTTCATCAATGGTTTTGCCGTAGTTTTATTTATGGTTTTTTCATCCCCTGCAACCGCAAAATCAGGTACTTTACTGTCTTTTATGTACTCAACTTTATTAATTGCCATAAACAATCTCTCTTAACATAAAAAGTCACATGTATATAAAGTATTTGGGACAAAAAGTGATTTCATTACATAAAAATATTGTAACATTTCTTAATTCATAAAATATAAAATACAAATAAAAATAAAAATTTAAGAAATATTACAAATTTATAATCATGTTTAATTCCACTGTTGACTCTGAAATATGTTTATAATACGATTATCCTGCTATATTGAAAGTAATAGCCGAAAACAATAGCTAGATTTTTTTTATAGCAGGGTTGAATTTCTGTTCAGCTCTGAGTTACAAGATGAAAAAGGAATGAATGATGGCAAGCACACAAAAAAGACAAAGAATAAGAGTTTGTTTAAAAGCATACGAACACAAATTAGTTGATTTATCAGCTGAAAAGATTGTTGAAACTGCTAAAAGAACAGACGCTAAAGTTGCAGGTCCAATTCCTTTGCCTACAAAAAGACGTATTTATTGTGTATTGCGTTCACCACACGTTGATAAAAAATCTCGTGAACACTTTGAATTAAGAACTCACAAGAGAATTATCGATATATATGAACCAACACAACAAACTACTGAAGAATTAAGCAGATTAGATTTACCTGCCGGTGTTGATATCGAAGTTAAATTATAATCAACAATTTATCAGTTTTTTGAAAACTTAATAGCATTATGCAGATAATGTGAACTACAACGTCAGAGTAAGGCGTAAGGTGAAAATCCTTAAAGGTATTGGTAGCGCTCGCAAGATGAAAGGCATATATATGGGTTAGGTCATAACGGATGTGACCTGTTATATGTCGGAAAGGAAAAACAAATGGCACTAGGTGTAATTGGTAAAAAATTGGGTATGACTCAAATCTTTGATGAACAAGGTTTGGCTATTCCTGTTACAGTAATTAAAGTCGATGAAACTGTTGTTACTCAAGTGAAAACAGTTGAATCTGACGGCTATAACGCTATTCAGGTTGGCACAATCG
>CAMDZX010000127.1 GCA_945910925.1 uncultured bacterium
GAACTTCAATATTAGTCAGGTGTTTAAATGGAGGAGGAGGTGGGATTCGAACCCACGGTACGCGTGAACGTACGACAGTTTTCAAGACTGCTCCAATCAACCGCTCTGGCACTCCTCCAGACAAATTGAATTGTAACAGAATACATTCTAACCGAAAAAAAATAAAAAGTAAAGATGTTTAAAGAATTAATCTTTGATAACAAAAAAGAGGCTCCTAAGAACCTCTTTTAGATAAATGCCCTTGGCCAGACTTGAACTGGCACCGAGGGATAACCCCGATTGGATTTTAAGTCCAACGCGTCTACCGATTCCGCCACAAGGGCGAGCATTTATATTATTAACTTGTCATTTTGGGAGGCGTCACCGGTAGCCGGCGTCTACTCTCCCCTCCCTCCGTTTTGATACTTAATCAAACCGGTGGAGTCCTTGCCACAAGGGCGAGCATTTTGTCTTTTGACATGCTATATGTTAATACAGACATAATTAATTGTCCAGTATTTTATTTGTGTTATTCCAGGATAAAGCTTTTACTTTATTCTTATATTATTTTACACATCTTCATTTTTGTTTTTGTATTATAATTGTTCCGGATAGAAAATGGAGATAATATATGAGCGGACATTCAAAATGGTCAACAATCAAACACAAAAAAGCAAAAACTGATTCTGCAAGAGCTGCGGAATTCCAAAAATTTTCAAGAGAATTAATAGTTGCAGCAAAGCTCGGAGGTCCTGACCCTGCGGGGAATTTCAGACTCAGAACCGCAATTGAAAAAGCAAAAGCAGCAGGGTTGCCTAACGATAATATCAAAAGAGCCATTGATAAAGGTGCCGGTAAAAATAATACAGATAATTACGAAGAACTTATATATGAAGGGTATGCAGCAGGTGGTGTTGCTGTGGTTGTAGAAGCAATGACAGATAACAAAAACCGTACGGCAGGTGATGTCAGAAGTTTCTTTACAAAATTCAACGGGAATCTCGGTGAAACAGGTTGTGTAGGTTGGATGTTTGACAGAAAAGGATGTATAACTTTTCCTAAAACAGTTGATTATGATGCCCTGTTTGAAGCTGCAATTAATCTTGATGCGGAAGATATTCTTGATGAAGATGATGTATACAAAGTTATAACCTCTGTTCCTAATCTTCAATCTGTTACCGAAGGTCTGGAAAAAGAAGGTTTCAAGTCAGAAACTGCAGAATTTGTCAGAATACCTCAAAATACTATTGAGGTGACGGATGAAAAAACTGCTACAAATATTTTAAGATTACTAAGCAGGTTAGAAGAACACGATGATGTCCAAAATGTTTATATGAACTGTGATATCTCAGATGAACTTATGGAAAAATTAGACTATTAAATATAAGGGGTAAATGATAATAAGTATATTAACTTCCCCTCGATACTCCAAGCAACAATAAAAGAAAGAAGGCGATTATGATTAACGAAAAATTAGAAAGAGCTTTTAACGAACAAATTAATGCAGAATTTTATTCTGAATACTTGTACCTTTCAATGAAGGCATATTTTGAAAGAATGAACCTTAAAGGGTTTGTTAACTGGATGAATGTTCAGGTTCAAGAAGAACACGCTCACGGAATGGGAATGTTTGATTATGTTCACGAACGTGGAGGCAGTGTTGAACTTATGGCTATCGAAAAACCTGAAACTAATTGGGATTCTCCGCTTGCAGTATTTGAACACGTTCTAAGGCACGAAGAACTTGTTACATCAAAGATTAATGCGTTGATGGATGTTGCTGAAGAAACAAGAGATAGAGCTGCAATGTCATTCCTCGATTGGTATTTGAAAGAACAAGTTGAAGAAGAATCAAACGTAGGCGGTGTTTTAGCTACATTAAGACTTATCAAAGATGATGCAAAAGCATTATTAATGCTTGATAAAGACCTTGCTGCAAGAACATTTAATGCTCCTACAATAGGTTAAGCAATATAAAAAATCCGACAAAAGAGGATGCTCGATGCCGAACATCCTCTTTTGTATTATCCTGCAATTTTGTATCCGCAGTCGCGAAGTAAAGTCTGCGGCGGTGCTGCCACTGCAGTAGTATACATCAGCAACTCATCGTCTGCTGTTAAATATTGACGCATATAAGCTCTGTTTGTGATAGGCGCATAACATACATAGGATTCGACTTTATCCTTTATATATCCTGCAAATACTTGCTGCTTGTGCGTCAGTTTACAATCCTTAAGTGTTTTGACGATTTTCATATTACATATTCATTATAACGTTTGTCTATAATTATTTAAACCCTAATACTCCATACAATTTACAATAGTTTACTTTAATTTCACCTTTTATAATTTGTTACAGATAAAATTCCGCGAAAAAACGTTAGTTTTTTCGTAAATTCGATAACAAAATATTTTCTTTACGGGTTTTATCTACAGTATGAATATTCATGACAGACGCAGTATAAGCCCGCATTTTGAATCACGAATCAAGTTGAAAGATACTCAGAGATTGCTCGCACCGACTCTTGAAGGTACAACTAAACTTGATACAATGTTTCAAGAAAATAAAGCCGTAAAAGGGCTTGCAAACTGTTCTTTTTTTATTATAAAAAATATTTTGTGTAAACATTTTACAAATCCCAAAACTTTTATAGGTAAAGCTACTGCACAAGTGTTATATAAATCTGCTACGGCTATGCGCAAAATGTCGGATAAGATTTTTTTGTTGTCTAACAGAAAATCTATTAATCACTTGAATAAAGAATTTGTTAAAATTAATCCCGAATCAAAAGCATATATAGAAGAATTAGCTAAAGTCGGAAACGGAATGGGGGATGAGTTTGTAATCACAAATATTGAAGATAATCCTCTCAAGCAGCTTGTAAAATCCGGGGATTCTGCAATATTTGTGCTAAATCATCCTAATTTTAACAAAGATAAATTGTCCTATATGATAATTAATTCTATGTTGAATAAAATGTATATTCAGGAAGGCAAACAAGCAACTTGCCCGAGACCGAAAATTTTAGTTAGTAAGAATATGCTTAAATTACTTAGTAAAAAAGTGGGAAAGATATATAAACAATGCGGGCTTACGGAAATTGATGCCGGTGTAGATAAAAGGAATCATAGATATAATGCCCAATCAGTAATAAAGTTAATGAAGGAATTTATTGAAAATAAATCAAATATATTTATATTTCCTGAGGGAAATAAATCGGTACACAATAAACCGTTTGAAGAAAGACTTCAAGTTGGTATTGCAAAATTAATAAAAGATGCAACTAATTTTAAAAAACATGTAAAAGTTATACCGATAGGGATAAAATATACTGATGAAAAAAAATCTTTCGGTAAAATATTTATAGGTAAACCTATGTATTTTAAAAAATCACATAATGAAATTATATACACTGATGGCGCAGATAAAAAGAAAATAGCAAGATGTAGCTTAAAAGATGCGCAAAACAAAATTTTTGAACAGGTTTGTCAAAATATAAAATATGGGGTGTCAATGGCAGAAAAAATGGAATAATTTTTTATTATTAATATTCGTGTTACAATATTTTTGATATTGGGGAAGAATTATGTCATTGGGAATACAAAAATTTAATTCTAAGCAAAATGTTTTTGAACGTACTCCTCGTCTGCATCGTACAGAGATAGAGGTGGACGAGAAGAAAAAACGCTCGCTTTTAGAGTTGCGTTATAAAAGAGATAAAGAGGTATTGCCCCAAGATAAAATTAAGGCATTTTCAGCCGCTGCCGTCGGAACTTTAATACCAATGCTTATTTCGTCAAAAGCTCAGAAAAAAAGTATTTTTAAAATGAAATACAGGTTTACGGAAATGGCATCAATGGCATTTGGTGCAAATGTTTTTGCGGTTACGGCAAGTTCAATCGGAAAAGATTACGAAGAAAAGAAGAAAAAAGTTAATGAAGGAATATTTCAAATCCTTAATTCTGTACTTCCTATGTCCTTTGTTGATGGAAGTTTAAAACTTTGCAGTAAATTTAAGAAGACAAACAATGCTCCTGCGAAAATTGCGGCATCAGTTTCAGGAGTTTTGGCAGGAACACAATTAGGAATCAGACTCTCCAATAAAATTACCGATCCTAAAAATCTCATTCCTGATAGAAAATATACAGCAAAAGATTCGCTTGCAAATCTGGATGATGCAGTAAGTATCCTTGTATTAGGAAAAGTTCCTTTTGCTGATAAAATACACATTGAAAAAGCATTACCGTTTATATACGGTTATTCCGGTTACAGATCGGGAACAAGTAACTAAAAAAAAGCCGCAAAAAACTGCGGCTGAATCTAAGTTTAGTAAGATTAGGTAAGTAAGTTTAAGTTATAATTTTTTTATGAGTTGAGACCATAGTTGTAATCAGTCTTGATATTACTGCTCAACATTTGCTTAAAGGATTCCAGATACGAATTAATTTCTGCTAATTCTGTATTAATTGTGGTTATCTGATTATCTAATTGAGTTTCCCAAGCGGTTAAATCTTCTGTTTTTGCTTCGTAATAAGAATCGACATAACTTATTTCATCTTGATATTCCGGAAGTTCTGAATAATCAACATATGTATAACTCTCATTATCTTTGTAAGATGTAGAGAAAATATTTTTGTACTCACTTCTAATAGCGTTATATCTGGCATTTTTCCAACCTGCAAGATCAGCAGTTTGTGCCGTAGCAAGTGTTTTTTGAGTACTGTAATTCGTCAAATCAAGGTTAATGCTGTTACGGCGCATAATATACGATTGTATAATTTCGTTTAAGCTTGCGACTGCCATCTCTTCTTACCTTAGAATTATCTCTAATCTTACTTGTATCTCTTGTGATACATGTATATAAAAACATTCTTTAATACCTAATTTCACATGTCTTATAATTCTTTACATTTCGTAATATATAATCAAATTTAGTTTAAATCATGGCATATTTGAATTTTTTCATGTTTAGACTACACTTTTATTGAGGTCTATTATGATTTTATTATTTTTATATTTAGCAATTTTTACGATATACTTCATTATCCTAACGGTAATGAGCCTC
>CAMDZX010000128.1 GCA_945910925.1 uncultured bacterium
TCGGATCTTCAGCAGCTATTTTTAAGCTGGAGATGATGAGAATGAAGAATTATTTAAAGGATTTAATCAAGGGTTTAACGCAACACGCTATCATTCTCTTGTTGTCGAAAATGTAAAATCCCCGATTATACCTGTTGCTTATACAAAAGAAAATATCCTAATGGGGCTAAAAATCCAAAATTATCCTATTTACGGGGTTCAATTCCACCCAGAAGCAATACTAACAGAAAATGGAATAGGTATATTTAAAAATTTTACGGATATTTATAGAAATAATAAGGCTTAAATATTAATTAATATTAATTATTAAGAAATTTTAACCCCAAAATGCTTTATAATAGTGGGTTTTAGGAATTTGATTGGTTTTATAGGCAATTTTTTTAAATTAATTGTTTTATTATAAATAAGTATAGTGTAGTTAGTATAGGTGTGAAATGAAATTATTACCGTCATTATTAAATCAACAACAACCAACCCCTCAAAAAACCGTAAAATTTAGAGGTAATACCAATAATGACAACAATGAGGTTGAAACCTTATTACAAAACAGTATCAAAAACAGTATTTCAAATTCAAAAGATATTTCCACAATAATGGAAGACCCTGAGAAAAAAGGAATATTTTTTGACACTTTAGGCTCAATGATGGTAACCGTTGCTGCACAACTTACTAAAATTCTAACAGCGAAACCAGCCCCTGAAAATAATACAAAAATTAGAGAATCAAGCGATGGAGATGTTCTGGAAATCAGACATACACAAGTTAAAGAAGCAGATGCAGATAGTGTAGACGGAATAAAAGATGCACCGGTTAAAGATGCAGTTGCTACTGGTATCGAAGAAATGAAAGATGCACAAACGGAAGAATCCGGTGTTGATAGTGCTGAAACAATTAGAAAGACAAAAATTAAGAATGCAGAAGACACTGTAAAACTAATCAAACATAAAGGTAAACAACAAGAATTTGAAATTCAATTATTGAATGAAATTCAAAATATCAAAGAAAGACAAGAGCTACCAACCAACAAACAAAGTGAATTACATAATTTGTACAATGAATTTTGTAGTTTGAATTACAAAGACAGTCACTATTCTCTTGCAAATGAAAAAGTTGATAATAAAACGATTGCGGAAAATCTTACTAAAGATTTACAAACTTGTACAACCGATGAAGAACTTACAAAAATTATTGATAAATATAAAGGATATTCTAAGGAACCTGTAGATTCCAAAGTTCAAGAATTACCGATACCGCCTAATGCAAATCCTGAAACATTAGAAAGAGTTAAGCATCTACAAAATATAAAAAGAGCATATTATAACATCGGAAACGAAGAAAACTCTAAAGACAAAATGATTTTGGTTGAAAATTTTATTAATGAAGTAGCTATTGTACAAGACCAAAAATCTATGGGTAACAAATGTTTGTCTAGAATTAATTCAAGATATTCTGATTATTTGTATGAATTATCTTCAATATACAATGATTTCGGTGACAATACCGAAAACAAAAACAAATTTATAACTAATATTGGAAATTCAAATATTAATCCTGAAGCTATTAAGACCTGGAAGGATTTTAATGGTACCAGCTTGAACTTTAATGAATATAATTCAATGGTTAATAATGGAATTAATGCAAATACAATTGCAGAACTTTCTACACAAAAAAGAATACTTAGATTAAAGCAAATTGAAATGTTATCTCCTGACAGTTTTAAAATCGGATTTAACAGTTCTGACTTTAATAAAAATTTTGATTCAACATCAAAGATATTCAAAGTTCTTAATAAAGAGTCGGACTATAAACCTCTAACGGCTTCTGATGACAATTTTACAATACATGATATAGAAAAAGAAGTCCTCAAAAAACAAGACAGTTATCCTAATTTAACAAACTACTTAAAAACAGAAGGACAAAATTATCTTAATCAAGGTAAAATGCAAAATTTATTAGAGTTATATAATGGTAACAAAATTAATAAAAACATATTTACAATACACAGTTATCTTAGATTTATTGAACGAGTTGTATTAAATAAAATTAATAATGAAGACCACAATTTTATAAGCACAAGAGTTTTAAATAAAACATATATTGACTGCATAAGACCCCTTAAAGAGAGTCTAGGCAGTGCAATGAAAAATTCTTTAGAAGTTCACACGTATTCCGGAGAATATGATTCAGTAAAAGCTCCCCGATTTGAAATTCCATATAAATATGGAGAAGATGGCAAATTAACAATTACAATAAATGAAAACAAAAAAATACATACAATATTTTAGCGAATAATGATTTAGTTTACCACTTAATACTATCCGCCGAATGTCTTGAAGCCTTGTTCGATATGTTTGTCAACTACTTTTTTAACGGCTTCCATTTCGTTTTGTAATGCACTTTGTTCTGTATTTAACTGCTCCAAACGTAATTCCAGCGTTCTGTCCTGAGCTTGTATAATCTTGGTCTTTGCGTTAATATCGCTGACAGCTTTATCATATACATTTTGGTCATAATAATACTTATTCATTGCATCTTCATAAGCGGCATCGTCATTCACGGTTTCAACATTCAAAGTATAAACGACCGAATCATCTTCAAACTTAACTGTCGTAAATCTACCCTGTCCATCTGTTTCTAAAAGAGCTTTTTGGGTTTCTTCCACTTTTGTATTTATGTATGTTGCATTATAATAAGCTAATTTAGATTGTTGACCGTCAATGCCGTTATCCGCGATAGCGTCCGGATTGTATGCGCTGGCAATAGAGCTTTCTAAATCGCTTTCTGTCGTATAATAAGTTACTCCTGCCATTTCAAAAGAATATATTCCTCCGATATATTCGCCTGCTGCATCAAAACATTTTGCAAAATTTTCTGCGGAAATTACATTACCGTTTTCACCCTGCATATCTTTTATTATTTGTTGTATTTCTGTTGATATTGTCTTGTCATTCTTATAATCATCAACCGAAACCATTGTAAGTTTTGAATTCCCGACGTAAGAATAATTTGTGAATACAGGTGTATATGTTGCCTGTTGGACTTTTAGGATGCTTCCTACTGTTACCATTGCAAGATCTGAAGCTAATACATAATTACCGTTACCATCGGTATAATATGTTTGTGCAGCATTACTTACGGTTGCGGTTTGATTCTCGTGATCTATAGAACTCTTACCGTTTATAATTTCTGTTGATGAAATGTAGTTGTACACAGGATCGTCTACCGTTCCTGAATTGAATACATAATACTTATCACCCTTATCATAGTCTTGTCCGTATACCTTTATTAGTTCGGCTTCTTGAGCTTCATCTGTCGTATCAACTCGTGTATATTCGGTAGAAGTATTTGTAATCTGATATATATCCGTTTTTGAATTTGTTTTATTAATATTCTTTGCGAAATTTATCTTCTGTCCGTCATCGCCCGAATAGTATGTATTATCAACCGCATCTCCATTTTTAGCTTTAACAATATCGCTTTCAAACTCATCGCCGTAGATGTACAACAAGTTCTTATAAACTTGACTTTCAACATCAAGAGTTGACAAATCTATCGGCATATAGGTAACACCATTGTAATCATAATTCGTATTGTTTGGAGTGAATGAATTAGTATCAACATCTTTTTCCTTAAGAGTACTTGATATTGTTGTGTACAAATACTTATCATTCTCTTTATCATACGTAAAATTATCAACCGCAAGTTGTTTCCCGGAAATGGCATTAACCTTACTTCTGTCAACCGAACTTGAAGAATCAACAGGTGAGAAGGTATGTTTTATACTATTACCGTCCGTAATAATATAAATCTCATTCCCCTTATCCAGAGTTGTAACGATAGCTTTTACCCCGATTTCTTTTTGATTGTGATTTGGATCATAGGAATACTTGTCTGTTTTTGTTGCTTGTATCTGAGGGTCATTAAGAAGTTTGCGTGAACCTGTATATATCTTTTCCATATGGTAACTCGTGACGACATAATTGTAATCATCACGGTCAGTACCAATTTGATAGAAGTTTTCAATCACGGCTTCATTAATACCGTCAGAGTAGGAGTATTGTAATTTAGAGAAATCCGAATAAGAAGGCGCTGTAGGAACTTTCAAACCCAGCATTTGATTGAACAAATCTGCGGTTTGATTCGCAAGCATAAGTCTTGATTGGTTAATCTGTTGACCTTCATATTCAACATTTGTTTTCCTGGCGGTAAGTGCCAGATATCTTGCTTGTGAAGCTGCCATGCCCATATTTGGATTTTCCTTTCCTACTTCTTTCTATATGGTACATGTTATACCTCATCTGTTCAATGTATTTTATAAATATTTTATACTTTGGATGGTTGAATTTTATACTTTAGTATGAGCATTATATTATTAATCATCTTCAAACCGTTCTTTTTTAGGACACTCTTTTTCTACCCAGACCAGTGTAATGTAGTTTGGATTTACAAAGGGATTAGTTTGTGAAGTCATTTTATCCAATGAATCAATTTTTTTATTAAGAGTTTTAAAAAAGTTTATAATTTCCATACTTACATTATTTATTGAAGATAAAAATATTAATTACCGTAAAGAAGTAATTTTTTGATAAATAATAGGTATACTCGACTAATTATAGAGTTTTTGTTGTAGGATAATGTTATGAATGAAAATGAACTAATCAAAGGTATACAAGAAATCTTATTATCGGAATATATAGGAGATGATTGCGCATATTTAAAGGATTTGGGGATTGTTGTTACTCAAGACAGTCTTGTTGAAAACATACATTTTGATAGAAAGTTTATAACTCCGTTTCAACTTGGTTACAAGTCTATAATGGTAAATCTTAGTGATATTGCGGCATCGGGAGCTGAACCTGCATATTTGACAATATCTTTATCGCTACCAAAAAATATTGCAGAAGATTATGTAACAGAGTTCTATAAAGGGGCAAAAGAAGCTTTGAAAGGTACAAAAGCACAGATTGTAGGTGGTGACATAACAGGTTCG
>CAMDZX010000129.1 GCA_945910925.1 uncultured bacterium
TATAATGTATCTTATTCGGTTGTGTAAGGAGTATCGGAATTGCTTCATCCGATGTCGCAAGATATATCGCAATCAGTGTTCCTTTTGTCAGATATTTCTTTAAGTATAGAGAACTTGCTATTATTGAAAATCCGCATTGGGGGATTATTGCAAGTGTAGAGCCTGCTATTGGAGAAAATTTTTCGGATTTTTTAATAAAAGAGTTAATTTTATCAGAATAAAAATATTCAATAAATTCAATCAACAAAAATATTACAAACAAAAGCGGAATTATATGTATGCTATCAATAATCGCATCAATTAACCAATCTGCAATAGGCAATGCTTCAATAAAACCATCAAATCCTTCAAATAAAATATCGTTAAAAGAATTGCATGCGTTTAGAAACCGTATAATCATATATTTATAATATTACAAATTTAAAAAATATAGCAAAAAATATTTTTATGTGTTTTTTTTGAACAAGGAGTTAAATAGAATAATGACAGTAAATTTTACAGGAATAAAAAATATAACAGTCGGGAAATTACCCAAAGGTTCAACTTTAGAAATCAATAATCATTCTCTTGAAGCATACGGCACAAAGGTCGTAATGTATCTTGACGGGAAAGATTTGACATCAATGAAATCGGTAATGAATAACGGAAATCGTTTGGAAGTGATATCTATGCGGAGTAAAGAATATCCTGAAGTTTCAGGTTTATTTTTAAATAAAAAACCTGTTCTTGGTTGTTTAAATAATTTACCTCTCGTTACAAAATTAGGGAATTTATTTAATAAAATCCTAAAAACTCCTAATGAAAAAATAAATCCTGAACCTGATTTTTTATCTAATCAAGCGTATGTTGATGTTATAGGGGAAAAAAGAATTTCGGAAATAAAAAAAGTTTTCCCTGAAAATCTTTTTAAACACTCTTTTGCTTCTCCTGAAGCTGTTAAATACGTATCAAAAGAAATTATCAATGATATTAAAACATCAATAGCATTTGAATCAAAAGCATATAGTGATAATTTGAAAAAGGGGCTTGGATATCCGATGGATTTACCTAATTAAATTACTCTAATCTAATATTTATGTGAATATACGATATCTAATTAATATCTCAATGGGATTTTGGACCAATTTACCTCAACTTTGTTATATCCATAGTTCAACAGCATACGATTGGTGCTTGTGTAAAATATACTTTCATTCATCGTAGGACCAATATTGATTGATTTTAAAGCCTTTTTAGAAAAACGATACTCAATATAAGGAACAAACAATCCATTCTTTTCAACAATTTTTGTCGGCTCCGGTAAATTCCCGTATTGCGCATGGTTGACGATTACAATGCGGTATTCTTTTTCATCTTTGAATTTACTGTTTTTAAAAAATACGCTCACTAGGTTTAAAATATCTACCAGTTCGTATCTGATATCGTTTAGTCTGTTTTCTCGTGCCTGTTTTTTGTATTTAAGGGCATTCAATGTCCTTTCATACTTTTTATTCCAATGATTAAGAATCGCTTTGATGATTGATTTTTGTTTATCTTCATCATAAATTATACAACCGCATATCGCATTGTATTGTTTTTTATAGATATCACACATTATATCGTTTATATCAAAACCAAGATTGTAACCTGTGTAGGTTTTTTCTTTTGAATAATTGTTCCAAAGTATCAGATTATCCTTCTCGGTCGAAAACGATATTGTATAATACTCCTGCTGATAAACCTCATTAAACCCGTCAATTATATGTTTGTATTTATTGTCAAAATATTCTATTACATAATTAAAAAGTTCGTTATTCAAATGATTGTGTTCGGATATCAAATCTACAATCAATTTATATGTATATGATACTTCGGCTTTATCGTTTAAATACAAAACATTAGAAAGGCGCAAAGTCTTTTTCTCAATTATATTGAGAAGCTTCTCCGGTTTTGTGTAATGATATATTCTGTCTGAACAATCATTATCCAGAAATCTTTTTATTTTGGGGATTTTTTTTAGAAACGCAGCGTAATATGACATCGTATTATTATTATAAACTTTTTTTGAAACTCTGCAAGTATATCGTGTAATTAATCCGACGGATTATTCTTTTACGGCACCCTTGAAGGTATCGTTAAGCAGGTATTTTTTTTGCAAAAGGAAAATAAGAATTGTAGGGATTGCGCACACAACAGAGCAGGCAAACAAATCACCCCACATTGTTATTTCTCTGAAACTGCCTTTAAAAATAGCAAGTCCTAAAGGCAGCGTTCTCATTGATTCGGAATTAGTGATAATCAAAGGCCAGATAAAACTGTTCCACGATGTAATAAACGTAAATATTGCAAGTGTCGCAATCGCCGGACAGGCTAATGGCATGGCAATTTTGAAAAATAATTGAAATCGATTACACCCGTCAATTGTTGCAGCCTCCTCCAACTCCTTTGAAAATCCGAGAAAATATTGCCTCATCATAAATACCCCGAACCCTCCGAACATGCCGGGAAGAATTAAGGCTTGGTATGTATCAACAAGATGAAGTTCGCGCATCAGAAAGAATAGCGGAATTATATTCACCTGAGGTGGGATAAACATTGTTATCAAAAATACAAAGAATATAATATCCCGTCCCTTAAAACTCATCCTTGCAAAAGCGTATCCTGCAAGTGTCGAAAAGATTACTTGTCCTATTGTTGTAAAAACAGATACTATAACACTGTTTATAAAATATTTGGTTATCGGAATTGTGTGAAAAACGTTCAAATAGTTTCCTGCAGTTAAACAAAAATCGGAAAACGAAAGATTGTTATTTTTTGAAAAGGATAACAAAACCATAACCGCAAACGGAAACAACATACCCAATGCCGTAAAAATCAGTATAAAATGAAGAAAAAGTTTTCTTTTCATAAGAAGATTTTAACATAATAGAAAATCAATAGAATATCTAATATAATTGTTTACTTTCCTCAGACTATCATCGGATTTTGTATAGGTAAACTAAAATCTATGACTACTGATAAAAATTCGGATAATAATTTTATATAGTCATCAGTTCCAATAAAGAGAATGGATTAAATAAAAATCTCACATTAATACTTGATTTTCTTAGAAAATAATTAATATATAATAAGGACAAATGAAAAAATTACTGTTAATTATTTTTATATTTTTATGCGGAATACTCTTTCAGCCCGCACAGGCTGAGCCTGACCTGAGAGATTATAACGGTGTGGAAGTACCTTCCGGGACATTCATCCCTGTTATTTCAATGCAGGAATTTTCTACATTGATTACGGATGAAAGAACACCTTTAAAATTTATCTCTACAAATGATATTTTTCTTTTTGAAACCAATATTATTCCGAAAGGAACAATGTTTTTTGGCAGGATTGAAAAGAAAAATGAGCCCATAATCGGAACAAATGCCTCAATGGTAGTAAGAATCACTAAACTAAGATTTGCAGACGGGTATGAAAATCCTTTATTAGCCTATATTTACACGACTAACGGATGTATGATTGGCGGAGAAATGACCGCACCTGAAACGTATGATACAACCCCGCATTATCATAAAGGCATATGCAGGCACTATCTCGGAGTTTTAAAATGGACACCCGGCCCTGTCAGAAAAATGGGAGAACATACAACAGTTGCTTCGGGCGCACAATTATTGCTTGTTTTGAAAGGTCCTGCTTATATTACACATACACTGGATGAGTAAAAAAGTAATGATAATTCAATGCTGAATTATCTGTTTACGGCTTGACATTATTAGGATAAAGACTAAAATATAAGAAGATAGATAGGAGGAGAGTTATATGAAGAAACAATTGAGTTTATTGCTTCTTGCATCATTTTTTACGGTTACAAGCGGAATTGCTGCCCCTAATTATTCGTATCAGGGCGGTGCGCAAAACCCTGTTTATCAACAAAATTATTACCCTGCTCCTATAAATCCCACAGCATACAACAATACTCTCAAAGGTAGGGTTGTAACGGTTCCTTCGGGTCAATCACTGCCTGGATATGTTTCAACACCGATTAGTTCTGCATATACAACAGTAGGACAGACGGTACAAATTTCGTTAGGTTCTGATTTTTGTTATAACGGGAATATGATTGCCCCTGCCGGCAGTACTGTTTACGGAACAGTTATAGAATCAAGCAAAGCAAAACGTGGAAGTATTAACGGCAAATTGTGCATACGTTTTAATCAGATAATTACGCCATATGGTTTGCAAATTCCTATTTCAGCGGTGATAAAAACAAGCGATAATTCAGGAGTGCTTGTCGGCGGAACAAAAGTTGATGTTGCAAAAGATTATGCAAAAGATACGGTAGGCGGAGCAGCAGTAGGAGCTTTGTCAGGTCTTGTGTTTGGTGCGCTTGCCGGAGGTAATGTCGGTCGTGGTGCGGCTTTGGGTACTGCGGTTGGTGCAGGCGGCGGACTTGTCAAATCAGGTTTTGACAAAGGAAATGATGTAGAAATCCCTGCGGGCGCATCTCTTGAACTTATACTTACTCAACCGGTTACCGTAACACCTTCATCATATGATTACGAACAATAAGACAATCAGAGGATACTCTTGAATAATCTTTTATATAAAATTAATCAAGAGAAACAATTAAAATATGGCACTATTAGGAAACAGATACAACTTTATAGATGATGAGCAAGAGGAGGAGTCTTACACCCTTCCTGCAGTTATTACCAAAAAAGATGAAGATGATTTTAGCAAAGCGTTAGCTATATCTTCGGTTCTTCATCCTATCGTAATCGCTCTTGTTTGGTTATTTGGTTTTATATTTATGTTATTGGGGATTGATTTTTCTCGTTTTAACAGACCTGATTTAATCCCCAAGAAAGATATTGAATTTGTACTTGTAGACCATGAAGCAATGCCAAGAAATCCCAATACAAAAAATCGTGCGGATATGAATTCTCGCTCGGGCGGTAAAAATAACCCTAAAAAGCCTGTT
>CAMDZX010000130.1 GCA_945910925.1 uncultured bacterium
TCGTAATATGACGTTCAAGCAACTGGAACAACGGAAGTCTTATTCTTGGAGAACATAATATTACAGGTTGTTTACCGATATTTTGGTGAGCACGCATCAGAGTCATTGCGGTAGATTCAATTAAATCTTGAACCTGCATAGGATTCAACAGGAACATCGTACCCAACTCTGTTCTTTGACAACTGTCATCAAGAATCTTTTCCCACTCAGGAGAAAGTGTCAGAGCGTACAATACATTGTCATCCTGAACATTTGTCAAACATATTTGACGACCCAAAGCCGCTCTCAAACGTTCGGACAATATATCAGGTTCTTTAGAAAATCTTGCGTAGTCGCACAAACGTTCAAATACAAATATAATATCCTTGATAGAAACTTTTTCTCGAATAAGGTTAACAAAAATTTTTCTTAAATCTGAAGTTGAAATAATTGCAGGTACAAGGTCGTTGACAAGAGTAGGGTCTTGAGAACGAACAAGCTCCATAAGTTTAAGAACGTCTGTTTTTGTCATAACTTCATCTACGTGCTTACGAACACATTCTTGAAGGTGGGTAACAAGAACATCTGTCGCATCAACCGCAGTAACATTACTTGCTGATTGTGCATCCTCAGAATTAACCCAGTATGCTTGTGTTTGATAAGTAGGGTCAACCGCAATAATCGCATCATCAGGAACGGATTTTTTAACCGCATCCCATTGATCCGCAATAACCATGTATTTCCCCGGATAAACATAGCCTGTTGCAACCGTATTTCCACGAATAGATATCATGTATTCATTAGCCTCAAGTGCCGAGGAATCCATAATACGTATATTCGGTAAAATGTACCCCAGTTCATCAGTTACACGTTGACGTAGTGCCGCAATTTTTGCGAGTAATTGACCTTCCTGATCAGGGTCAGCAATAACAAGCAAGCCCGCACCAACCTGCAAACTCAAAACATCGACACCCAAACGTTCGTACATCTTGTTTGGGTTGACCAAATCCTGCATGTTTTGACGAACATTTTCCAGTTGTCCCAATTGAGATTGTACATCCGCATTAATCAATACAGAGAAGCCTGCGATTGCAAGTCCTATTGAAAACATCAGGAATGGTATAAACGGTAAGCCCGTAATCGGACAGGTTATTGCAATCAAGAATAAGAACATTGCGGCAAAGAATAATGAGTATGGTTTATTCATTATTTGTTCGGTCAAATCAGCACCCAATGATGCACTAGCCGCAGAAGCACGAGTCATGACGATACCTGCTGCAATTGACATCAATAGTGACGGAACTTGTGAAGCCAAACCATCACCAATTGTCAAAACCGTGTATTTTGAAACCGCATCGGCAGCCGGCATCTGATTCATTAAACAACCAATCAACAAACCGCCGACAATATTAATTATTACGATGATGATACCTGCCATAGTATCACCTTTTACGAACTTCATCGCACCATCCATAGAACCGAATAAACTTGATTCTCTTTGAAGGTCTTCACGACGTTTAACCGCTTCTTCAGGTGATATCAAACCGGCATTAAAGTCCGCGTCAATTGTCATTTGTTTACCCGGCATAGCATCTAATGCAAATCTGGCAGAAACTTCGGCAATACGTTCAGCACCCTTTGTAATAACCATAAACTGAACAACCGTAATAATCAGGAAGATTACACCACCTACAACCATATTACCGCCGGTAACGAATGTTCCGAATGCGTGAATAACTTCTCCTGCCTCACCTTTTGCAAGGATAAGACGGGTTGATGCGATTGAAAGTACCAAACGAAACATTGTACCAATAAGAATAATTGAAGGGAATGCAGCCAATTCAAGAGGCTTTTGGACATACAAAGATATCATCAAAAGCACAATACCAAGTGTTATATTCAAACTGATTGAAAAGTTAATAACCCAAGAAGGCATCTCTACCAACAAGATTAAAATCAATGTCAGTACAAAACAGGCAAGAAATATTTCACTTATCGGTTTATGTTCTGCTTCTGCCGCCATTAAGCTCCCCTCAATGCTTTCTGTATAATATCAATCTGTGCTTCAATTCCGGCATCTACAACACCGTTATTTGTTTGCACAATACAACTACCCTCTAATATACTATCATCAGAAACTATACTCAATTTAGATTCTACACCTAACAAAGTTAATTGTTCAGGTAAAGTATCTTTTACATATTGAGCTTGTGCAGGATTAACCTTTAAAGTAATTTTCGGTTCGTTTTTCGGAATATTCTTTAACACATCCATGACCGTATCTATTACTATTTGTGGATCTACCTGTACCTCATGCTTAATAATCTTTTTTGCTATTTCAAGGCTTATTTCAATAATATCGGGTGCGATAGCTTCAAAGACCTTTTTTTCTGCACTCAAAAAAGCACCTATATTCGATTTTAGAGCTACCAAATCCTTTTGAGCATTTTCTAAACCCAAATTATATCCTTCCTGATATGCCGCTTCTTTTATTTGCACAGCTTCTTCCTGAGCACGTGAAATCAAATTTCTGTCATCAATTCTTCTATATCCTCTGCGGCGATTTCCTGTTCTGTGTTCTTCTCTTTGGGTAAAATCTATATTATCAATATCAAAAACTGCCTGTTCAATGTCTTCTTCCTCCTGAACAGGCTCGACAGAAACCTGAACAGATTCGGCTAAAGCTGCTTGTTGTTTTGCTTCCTCCTCTGCCCTTTGCTGAGCTTCCTTCGCTGCCAATTTCTTCTGATAATTATTCTTTTTTATAATCATAACATTTATTGTACACTATCTTTGATGTATTGTACAACAATACCCGCAACTCTTGTCGGTATAGGATAGTAATCTCCCTCATATGCCTTTGCTATAAAACGTTTCAAAAATGGTCGTTCAGACTTAAACAATCTCTCTATTTCATCCAAAGGATAAGAATCAAATATTTTATTTAACTGTCTTAGTATAGACATTTGACTCGGATTTTTTCGTCTGGGAAGAAATTCTTTAATGCTTTCTAAACATTTAAGTGTATAATTCAAATCAATCCCAACTTCAAGATTTTCAACTTTCATGTATGATTTTATTGTTTCTACATCTTGCGGTGCAAATTTTTCAAGTATAACTTCCACTCTATCAGGAGGTAGAATTTTTAGGACAAGCGCAACTGACATTAATTTTAAGGATTTATCCAAATGTTGCGCCGGTATAGGTTGTTGAGATTGTATAGGAACAGGTACTGTTGTATTCGTAGCAGAAGGTTGTGCAGGTTGCTGTTGTTGAGCAGCAGCCTCAATTGCCGCTTTTTGTTCTGCTTCTGCTTGTGCCGCCTGCGCTGCCATATCATCAATATTAGATTGATTCATTGCCCTTTGAGATATTTCAGAGGATATAACCCCACGTTTTTCAAGATTATCAATTGCATCTTTATACGTTTTTGTTACATGATGCTCTATCAACTGTAATATTTGATCTTGTGGCAAGCTTTTTTTTATTGCTTGTTTTGCAACTTCAAATATGGTAAATGCAATTTTTTGCATAATACCATCCCAGTGTTCAGGCATGATTCCTGAATGTACAAGGTCTATTGACTTATGAAAAGCCCATTCTGCAATAATTTGAGTGACAAAAATAGCTTGATCAGCATTGAAGCCGAGTGATTCATCGTTCGCAATAGCTTCTCCTGCAAGAAGTGTAAAATTTGAAAGAGTCTTTACAACATAATTACGTTGCATGTCATTAAACTCTTTCGGGATTAATTCTCCCGCTTGAGATGACATTAATTGTGCAAATTCTTTATAATCGAACCCTTCTATTGCCATATAGTTTAAAACAATTAGGTTATTAAGCGACAAGATACCCTTATTTTAATTCACTTAATCCTAAACTCATCCTTTCTTGTTTATTATTGTTATTTAACTTTGTTCTATCCAACTTTTTATTTTTTCACCCGCAAAATCATCATCTGCCATATCAAAATCAGATTTTATCTCTGCCAATGCCCGTTTTAGCGGAGTGTAATCAACAGGCATCCGTGATTGTTGTATTTGAAGTTGTGTTTGTTCATTTTGCTCTAAGAAACTTCTTTCCAACTGTTGTTGTTGTTGAGCAAGTGCATCAGCTCTGGTACCTAAATCTCCTAATTGTTGATCCTGCACAACAGTTTTTTCTCTGAGAGCTTCCATTTCTATTTCTTGTTTTTCTCTCATTTTCTTTAACCGTTGAGTAACTGCTCTATGCCCGAGTATTAAACTCGTTGCTACCATTGCAATTGCAAGCCACCAAGGGTTTCCTGTTTCATCAGGTCTAGGAAGTTTTTCAGGATTGTCAGATGCAAGATACGGGTCATTTGAATCATTAAACACAATTGACACATTTTCAGGTCTTGCCTTAGGACTTGCTGCGTGCGCAACCAGTTCCTTCAAATCATCTATTGTTAAATCAGGCGGTAGTGCAGCTTTATCCATTGTTACCGCAATAGAAATATCTTCTATTACACCCGGATTCATATATTCGTTGGTTTGAATTTTAGATACCCCGTATTGAGTTTCTTTTGCCGTTCTTGAATAGTTTCTGTTTTGGTTGGAATTAGCACCGCCACCGGGTAAACCGTTTGGAAGATAAACACTGACTGCATTTGTATTTTTACTGCTGTCATTTGTTTGATCGCCCAAACCCTCAGAGAAAGTTTGTTCACTGATTGACGCTTTTTGATTAGGGTCATACCAAGTTGTAAATTTTTCAACAGGAGATTGCTTCAAGAATGTGCTGACGGTAGCCGTATAATTACCTTTACCAACCAATCTGTCCAATTGAGTATTAACTTTTTGGAGCATGTATTTGTCTTTTTCGTGAAGTTTTTCTTCGTCCTGAGATGTCGCATCAAGGATATTGTTGTAAACATTACCGTTAGTGTCCGTTATTGATAAGTTTTCAGG
>CAMDZX010000131.1 GCA_945910925.1 uncultured bacterium
AGTAGCTGTGTTCCAAGCGGATAAGTGCTGAAAGCATATAAGTACGAAGCCCACCACAAGATGAGATCTCTCATAGCATAAGCTAGTAAGTCCCGTTGCAGATTACAACGTTGATAGGTCCGAGATGTAAGAATGGCAACATTTTCAGTCGACGGATACTAATAGGACGAGGGCTTTTCCTAACTCAACCTTTATGGTTGATAGTTGAGGATTACGTTGGTTTTATAATCTTTATGCAACTTTCAGCGCACGTTGAGTGTTGATGCTGGTTCCGTAAAGTCGGAACAGTTACAAAAACATTCTTGGTGACCAAGCGTGAGGAAAACACCCGTTCCCATCCCGAACACGGTCGTAAAGACTCATTGCGGTGAAAATACTTGGAGGGCCACTTCCTGGGAAGATAACTAGTTGCCAAGTTCTTATTTAAATAAAAGAGAGAATTCATTGGATAATGAGTTCTCTCTTTTTTGTTTGTAATTAAATGTCGGCTTGGTAAAGCAGATTTACAATTTTTTATTATTGAAAGGAGTTATTATGGATAGTTTGTGTGTCGGAAATAAAAATGCTAATAAAACTTTTGGAATGAAGTTTGTTAATAATAAAGCTTTTTCCGAGGTTGTTGACTATGCTGCAAATACTAAAAAAATGTCTGAATTGGATACTGCATTAAATACTTTGAAAAAGGCAAATAAGGGTGATGTTTTAATTATTCATGGTACAACTCCTGATAATAGAGTGTATTCAAATTTTAATATGAATAAACGTGCGGTTCAGAATTTAGGTGCAAAAACTCCGGCAGAAGCTTCATATAATGCAATTCTTGATTTAAGCCAATTAGGACGAAAGTTTAGAAAGCTTGTCGGTGGAGACGTAAAAACAAACATAACTAAAGAAAGTATCAATAAAGAGTATACTGTATAGATAACATATTTCTATTAAGCAGATTGTGACAACAATCCGTTATATGAGTTTTGTAGATTAGAAATAATTGATTCCATATTTTTGAACTTGGTTTCCAATCTTGCTCGGTATTTATTAAGAGCAAGAGTTTGTGCTGATATTTTTTTGTTATAGTTTTCTATATTGTTGTTTAGTCGGTTTTCTGTGATTGTAATTATTCCGCTCTGACTGATAGCTCTTTCTACCATATTTTCTATGTCTACAAACAGTCCGGATTTATCTTTTGTTCCGACAAGCAGATTTTTTATTTCGTCAGGGTTGGAGTCCAGACATTCCATGAATTTGTCTTTATCAATTATTAATGAAGTAACATCAGTAGTGATTGAGTCCTGAGCTTTTCCTGTTGAAATTCCGACTGACATAAGGTTTCTGTAAAGCGCGCTTGATGATAATGATTTTGTCATATTCCGTTTTAGACTGTTTTTAAACAATTTCATATTAGAATCTGATGCGAGAGTTCCGCCTGTACTTACTTCTTTTTCAAAGTTTTCCATCAAAGCATTATAAGAATCAACAACTTCAGATACTGCGTTGTAAATATTATCTTTGTCCTGTTCTACTGTAATTGTTGTATGTTCTCCGTTAGATAAGCCTTTTAGGTTAATTGTCAAACCTTTTATTCTGGAGATATCGCTTGTTATTGTGTTTGTTGCGGAAGTAACAAGGGTTCCGTTAATTCTTACTTGCGCGTTTTGTCCTCTGTTTTGGTTTTCAATAACAAGGATTTCCTGACCGTTTTCTTTTTTAGTCAGTCCCATAATCTCGGTAAAATTGCTTGAGTCTGATTCAATATTAATCATAGAGTTTCCGCTAAGTTTTGAAGTTAATACAAGAGTTCCGGAAAGAGTATCCCAGTATGCACTTGCGTATGATTTTTCATTGTAATTAATTTGTTTAATCAGGTCATTAAGTGTAGTCGTATTATCAATTGTAAATTCTGCATCTCCGATATAGAATTTACCTTCTGTTACTTTTCCCGTCTTGAATAATCCTTCTTCTGTAATTATGGAATTTACGTTGGCTTTATATAGAGCTTTAGTACCTTTAACCAAATTATCGTTTTCTGTTTTGCGTATATTTGCGATTGTTGTGAAATTTGTTGTGTCGTTTGAAGCTCCGATAAACACGGTATGTTCACCCTCAGCCTGTATTGCAATTACTCCTGTATTTTTGTTTTCTTCAGGGCTTGCTGCAATATCTCCGTCTGTTGTCACAAATCCTGCCTTGACTGTAACACCCTTAGTGCCTGTTTCGGAGACTATTTTGTCAAACAATGTTTTGAAAGTATCGTTTTCTTCAATATGTACTGTTGACTTTACTCCGTCAATAAATATACTTAAGTCTCCTTTTGTTATATTTAAATCAGAGAGCAAAGTAGCTCCATCAGCGTAGCTTGCAACAGAAGATATGGTTTCTGTTTCGTAGCCGACGTCGTCTTTTCCTACGGCATAATTAACGGTAATATCCTCAGTTCCGCCTGATTCTGAGGTTGCGCCCTGATTGAAGTAATTTCCGATAGAACCGGAGAAACTGAATGTATCTGTATCACAGGTGAACGTAATTTCTCCGTTATTAATTTCTGTTTTAATACCAATTTTATCAAGTTCGTCAATAATATCTTGCATTGTTTTATCTTTGGTAAACGTGAGGTCGTGTACATCACCGTTGCCCATTGTGATTTTTAAAGTTCCGCTGCTGGAGAAGCCCATTGATTCAAGAGTTGAAGTTTCTGTTAAAAGAGTATTATACGTTAGTTTATTGGAATTTGCTGTATATCTATCGTCATTAACAATTAACGGAGAATCTGTTATATATCCGTCAGTAGTTGCGACATATCCGTTTGCGGAACCGCTGACAAGCCAGTTTCCGAGATTCCCGCCAAGAGTAAATTCATGGTCTGATGTTGCTGTGAATTTACCGCCTGATACGGATGCCGTAATTCCGAGAGCGTTAAGCCTGCTGATAATATCTGACATATCTTCAGACCCATCGAAACTGATTGGAGTTTGAGCCACGCCATCAATACTTACTTCAATTGTACCGCCTGCTCCAAATCCCATTTGTGCGAGGGTTGAAGACTCGGTAAGATTTGAGGTGTTATCCGAATAAGTGTTGAATTTGAGTTTTGTAATCAGGTTGGAAGTTCCGTCCTCAAGCCTGTATGCACCGTTTAGGGTTGCAGTGACTTTGCCGTCTGTGACAGAAACGGTGCCATATCCTGATATAGCACTATTCAAGTCGGATATTTTCATACTATCCGTGATGTCGATTGTGGTTATTAAATTCCCGTCTTTATCGGTGATTCTAAAGTTCCCCGAATTAACTCCTAGTTCTGCGAGGGTGGTGTTATCGTCAGCAACGGTGGAGGTTGTACTTGAGAGCGTATCGGATGTGTAAGTCGGAGTATGTGTTGTAGTCCCGTTTTCGCCGTACAGTTTCAGACCCAAATCTCCGCTGATATTAAATTGTCCGTTACCGCTGACGGAAAATACTCCGTCAACAATTGATGCGGTATACCCGTTTCCTGAATTGTTTATGTCATTGAGAACAGTTGATAATGTTGTAGAACAACCGTAATTGCCTGAAAAATCTCCGATTGTTATATTAAACGTTCCTGATTCTGCATCCATCAAATCTCCGACAGTGGTATTTCCGTCGATTTTTGTGTTAGAGGTTGTGTATGTAAGAGTTCTTGAAGGTGTGTTGTTGGTTTGTGTTGAATTGGTTGTGCTTCCTATTCCTGCATTATATATAGTATTCCAAGCATCACCTGTGATAGCAAAGTTTTCATTATTTCCTGTGACAGAAATTGTATGTGTATCTTCGTTAAAACTTGCTGTGACTCCTATATCAAGTTCGTTAATCCAATTTATAACGTCTTCGATTGTAGAATTTGCATAGAATGTATGATTTTGTAGGTTCGTGCCGTCATTTGTAATTCCAAGAGTAACACCACCGGAATTGATTGAAGGATTTAGCATTCCAAGAGTAGTTTGTATTGATGCTGATTTGTTTATGGTATTATCGCTTGGAGCTTGTAGACGTGGAGCTTGTCCTTCATAGTAGTACCAACCGTTTTCGGCTGTAAAGCCAAGACCTTCCATCACGGATTGGTCTTTCATCTGAGTTAGAGTAAGTCCGGTGACACCTGATGATGCACCTGAACCAAGTCCCGTATCGGAGTTATAAACACAGTTTGTACAAGTCGCACTGCTGCCGACACTACCAATGAATCCACCTTTAGAGCTTCCAGTAGTTGTTACGTTTCCGGTGGAATATGATTGTTCTATTGTATGAGTATATGAAGTACTTAAAGAACCGACGAATCCACCGATATAGTTAGCACCGCTGACATCACCCGTAGAATAACAGTTGGTAATTGTCGTATTACCACCAGCTGAGTAACCTATAAACCCTCCTGCATAACTATTGGATGCAGTAACACTACCTGTTGCATAACAGTTTGTATAGGTTCCGTTTCCGTTACCAACCAGTCCGCCGACATATTGATATCCTGTAACATCTGCCGTAGAATATGAGTTAGTAAAGTTGCTACTACCATTAAATCCGACCAATCCCCCAACTGCCGCACCTGTAACTACTGAACTTCCTGTACAAGTGACACTTCCCGTAGTATAACAGTTTGTGATTGTTGAATCCTCTGCAGACCCGACTAAAATACCTGCATACATCTTTGTAGATGTGATATTCGCATCAACAACGCCCAAATCTTGTATCGTTGCACCGCTAGTATATCCAAACAAACCTGTATCGATAGAAGATGAATCTATCGTAAGATTAGATATCACATGCCCGTTGCCGTAGAATTCGCCTTTGAATTTGTTTGAACTTGTTCCTATCGGTGTGAAGTTTGGTACTGATGAGAGGTCAATGT
>CAMDZX010000132.1 GCA_945910925.1 uncultured bacterium
GCGAACGGACGGAACAAAGTGAGTCCGGATAGCGAACAAATTGAGCTACTGAAACGAAGTTTCTAATGCGAAACTTTGTGAGCGTGGAGTGTTATTTGACAGGACAGTTGCGAAACGGCGGTTATAATGCGAAATTGCCCCAAAAGCCCCTGAATGTTTGAAAATTAGCTGTCGGAAGTATTCCAAATTTCGCATTTGAACAGTCCTTAAAAGTCTTCTAACTGTCCGTTGTTGTCTAAGGCACGGACAGTTGCTCGAAAAGCAAATATAGCCCAGTTTTAAGCTGGATTTACATCTTGTGCGGTTAAAATGCGAAATTTTGTACCGGACTTTTGAAATTTGTCTTGGATTATTGGTGGCTCGACCAGCTCAATGCAGCTATCGTCTGAACGAGTTTCGCTTAACTCCACTCTTACAAAAATCCGCTAGTCGGAAATTTCTCCCATAAAGTCGGAATTTGAGTTATTTTGTTTTTTGAGCACTAAAATACAAGTTAAAATCTTTATTTTAGTGTTGACTCGTTTTGTCGTACTTATCTTATATTATTAAAATATAAAGATAAGGAGAAATTAAAATGGGAATAAATAAAGGAAATTTTGAAGAAACTATTACTAAATATTACCTAAGCAAGGGAGACGAATACAGTTTAAGAATAAAAAACGCGCTATCAGAAATACATCATGAAAATATAAAAAAAATAATTGAACAAAATACTGATATTTTTTCTGTATTTCATTATGAAACGACTTCATTATTTGCAATAAAAAAGAATATTTCTTATTGGTTAGTCCGTGAAATCTATTCTCAAAAATATGCAATTATTAATTCAAATAGAGAATTTATACTTCCATTTGACTATTACAAAAATATTTCAATATCAGAAGATGAAAAATATATTATATGTGATAAAAAAATATTATTTGATTTTGATGGAAAACTTATTCGTGGTAACTTGATAAATAATAAGAATTCTGATCGAATTTTTACTAAAAAAGCAATAACAATGACTGAAACTATAATGAATACAATTTCTGCTGAGAATGATTTATTAAATTGTTTAGAAAAGTATTATAATGAAGATAAAAAAACCCTTATTGCAGATATCAAAAACTTAGAGAACTCTAATATTCTTCATTCTTTTTTTGATTATAACGGGTCAAGATTTTTTACAGATGGCTGTATTAAAAAATATTTTGCTCTGAAAAAAAAAGATAGTGATAAATGGGGTTTAATGAACATTGTAGGTAAATTACTTACTCCGTTTGTTTATGATGACCTGGGTGGCTTTGTAGATGGAGAAGGAAGTTGTATCTATATGGGAATTTTGAGTAATGAGGGTTATAGGATGGGGCTGCTTGATTCGTTTGGGAATGTTATTGTTCAACCTATATCAGAATGTACAGTTATTTTTTCTAATGAACTTGCTGTTATTAAGCAAAATGGAAAATTTGGCTACGTTAATGTAAAGGGGAATATTGTTATTCCTGTAATCTACAATTCAGCTACAGATTTTAAATACGGAAAGGCTTTTGTAAAATTAAATAATGAAGCTTTTTACATAAATAAAAAAGGAGAAAAACTATAGATTTTAAACACTGAGTTTTTGAAGATATACCAAATATTGAAAAATTTAAATATTGATATGCAAAATTAAAAAAATATATTTAATCTTTCACAAATTTTTTTACTACGCTGTTTGACAAAATCTTCTGCATTCAATTCATCCCAACCTTCCAGCATAAAATAACTAATGAAATTAGAGAAATTTCCTATTTTGCTGAAAAAAGTTTCATTCTTTTTAAATAACTCTTGCCATATGTCATCAATAGCATTTCCTTCATACAAATCTTTTATTATATTCATAAATTTTCTAAAATCATCTTTATGACCAGAACCAACACCACGATATTGATTTAATGTTGTTGTTTTTAAACAATATTTGACTTTTCCTTTTGGTAAAATTATAAAGTTTCCAATAGTTTTATCTCCGTTAAAAATTTCTGTTGTGATAAGAGTATCACATCCATATTTATCTTCTCCTACATCAAAACTACCACCATTAATTCGTTCTGCATCATATAAATTAGGTAATCCATATTCATTATATTTATGATTTCCCCAAAGGATATAATATATTATTCTTGCAAGTCTTGAACTGTCATCATGTCTATCTGACGAATAATCACGATAAGGTGAACGTTTACCATATTTATCAGTATTTTTTAATCCTTCAAAATTAAAAGTGCTAAAACAATAAATATTTTCTTCAGTAAATATCAAAAAATCTTTCAATTCTTTTATATAAATATCTATATTATCTGTCATCATTTCTATCTCCTATTACAAATCCATGCACATAGGAATGTTCTTCCTGTGTAAGAAGTATCAAATTATCAGTTGTATTATAGTAACCGTCATTTGTTATATGATGAACGTGATATCCATCTCCATCTATTTTGCCTAAAAATGTGTAAGCTACAAGTTGGTACACATAATATTTTAGCAAATTTTCATCAACAAGAGTTACGTACTGAACTTTGTCATCTTTTTGTTTTTGTATTTTGCCGTCAAATTTCACTCTGCCCAAATTGCTAATTGTATATCTTTTGTTAAAAGGATATTCTTTCCAGATTTCTCCTTGTAAATTGTGTTCAGAATAGTTAAATGATGGAGAAACCTCGCGTCTTGCGTCCAACTCAACAAACAATGGTTCATAATTATTGAGCTTTTGTTTTAAATCATCAAGCCACAAATAATAATTTTTCTTGTAGGTTTCGATGTAGTCGGACTTTTCTTTTGGAGTCATATTATCTGACTGATTGATGAGTTCTGTAAGTTCTTCGATAGAGTGGATTCTGTCCATAATTTATTCCTTTATGTTTTCAAACATTTCTCGTATTGTTTTGTTGTAAGTTTTTTTTAAACTTTGAGGAGCAATAATTTTTACTCCATTTCGCCATTTTAAGAGTTCTGTTATAATTTCATATTCACCACTTGCTTTTAGGGTTAAAGTATAAGTACCGTCAGTATTTAATTTTCCTTTTTGTGTCGGGTGAAAAAAATACTCTTTAGCATCTACTGTGGCTTCATTATTAAATTGCAATATTACATCAAAAACTTCGCCTTGATATATTCCAAATGACCTTGATGCAAACGTTTTAATATCAAAGTTTTTATCTTTATCAAAATAGTTATTAGTTAATTCGATTTTTTTAATTTTTGAAATTCTATATGTCCAAATTTCTTTTGCCCATTCATTATATGCTACCAAATATATTCTATCTGAATACAAAACCCCATAAGGATTTAAGATAATTTCTTTATCTGATTTATCATATATAATTTTTATTTGTTTTTGAGCAAGAATACCATAGTTAATAACTTCCATTATTTCCAATTTTAAATTTTCTCTAAAACCTTGTCTTATGGCATATGATTGGTTTAATGAAATCTCTGCAATATCACTTTCTGATATATTTTGAGGGTTTAATGCCTTTATTTTTCCGATAAATTCCTCTAATTCTTTTTGTTTTGCCTTGGACTTAAGCAAGTTTTTGCAATGTTCAAGATTTGCAAAATCCGTACTTGAAAAACTAATAAGCCAATTCATTGTACCCTTTTTAAATCGCCAACGTTTTTTCTTATCCGTAAGGTTTATAACTTCTTCAATTTTATTACCGAAATGTTCATACAACACTGCTTTCATCCGTTGGGCGCTACGACGGCAGCACTCAAAATGCTCAGCAATATCATCTATTGTTAAACCGCAATAGCTATTTTGCATTAAAATAGCAAGTTCAATGATTTCGTTTGCCTTATTTAATCTCGACATTTTGTTTCTCCTGTTATTTTAATAATATAACATAAGTATGACAAAATGAGTCATATTAATTCGTATTGATAAAATTGTTTGTTCAATTGAAAAATATATAATGTTTACATAGAATCTTCCAAATTTCGCGTTTCAAGTGTTACACTTTCGCATTTGAAGTGTTCTTTTACATGGAGTAAATCCAAGAGGAATCCCCTACGCTCCAATTTTTATTATGCAAATTTTGCAACGAAAACTTTGCTGTTATCTTCGTAAATTTTTATTTTTGTTGTAGAATATAGCATGTATAGAGGGTTACAAAAGGAAAGGGAACTATTAAATGACAAAACTTTCACCATTACAAATTGAAAGATTAAAGTACCAGCCAAAACTTCCATCAAGCTTACAAAACGGTGTAAACTCTTTGGAATTGGTTGAAGGCTCTGCAACTCAATCTGTTAGAGATCAAGAGCAAATTCAGAAATTATTTGCAAACACTTACGGAAAACCGACCGTAACGTTTAAATCTACATCTTCATCATCAACTTCAGATGTTAAAAATGTCGGTGTAATTTTATCAGGCGGACAAGCTCCCGGCGGACACAATGTTATCGCAGGTTTGTACGATGCATTAAAAAACGCTAATTCATCTAACAAATTATACGGATTTTTAGGCGGACCTTCAGGTATTATTGAAGGTAAATACATTGAATTTACTGATGAATACATTGATTCATACAGAAACACAGGCGGATTTGATATTATCGGTTCAGGCAGAACCAAACTTGAAACCGAAGAACAATTCAAATCTTCTTTAGAAGTTTGTAGAAAATTAAATATTTCAGCAGTTGTAATCATTGGCGGTGACGATTCAAACACTAACGCTGCATTATTAGCTGAATGGTTTGTAAAAAATAATACAGGAATCCAGGTTATCGGATGTCCTAAAACAATTGATGGCGACTTGAAAAACGAACAAATTGAAATTTCTTTCGGTTTTGATACTGCTACAAAAACTTATGCTGAACTTATCGGAAACAT
>CAMDZX010000133.1 GCA_945910925.1 uncultured bacterium
AGAGGGCAAAGTAAATATTAATGAGTTATCTTCTGTTGCAACTTCGGGAAGTTATACGGATTTAACGGGTATCCCGACAAATGTATCGGAATTTACAAACGATATAGGATATCTTACAGAGCATCAGGATATATCCAATCTTGCTGCAAAATCGGAAATTCCTACCATGATTTCTGCTTTAACAAATGATGCAGGATATCTGACATCGGTTCCGGAAGAATATATTACGGAAACAGAGCTTGCAACAAAGGGATATCTTACAGAGCATCAGGATATTTCGGGGAAAGCAGATATTACAGATGTGTATACAAAAACAGAGATTGATACAAAACTCGGGGAAATAGAAACATTATTGGAAGGAGTGTAAATTATGTCTATCGCTAATCAAATTCAACGTATAAAAACAAATATTACAAATGCTTATAATGAAATAGAAAAGTTTAATGTAAATGTCTCGGAATATAACAATAAATCAGATAAACTTGCAGAGGCAATATCAAATATTACCGTTGGAGAAACAATTAATAATCAAAATAAAACAATTACCGAAAACGGTACATATACGGCGGATGAAGGCTATACAGGTTTAGGAGAAGTTGTTGTTGATGTCGCAAATACAATACCGTCTACCGTTGCAACAGATGATGTTTGCCGAAAAAATCTGTGCTATTGGATGGATGCGATTGATAATAGGGGTATTATAGATATTGATGGTACAAGGAATACAACAGCGGGGAACTGGTGGAGTAAAAGCGGATTTTGTTATTTTGCAGCAACTAAAACCGGTACTTGGAACGAAGATAGTATAACCTTCAACAGTACATATCACGGGTATTATGAAACTACTCCTATGATGTATAGTGCAACATCCAGTATAGCAGAAGTTACTTATGAAATGACTTTTAGTATAAATAGTTATACAACTACTGTGGCTTGTATTTTAGGTAATATACAAGCAGGTGGTAGCGGTATACTGTATGATACTAATGGTGTATTTTATTTAGCATATTTCCCTGATGGTACACAGGTCTGGTGGGCTCCGGATTCTAACTTACACAAAACAGAATTAAATCAAAAAATATATGTATGCGGAAGGATTAAACAAGGTTCTTTAAGTCTTTATTCAACTTGTAGTGGTGTTATAACTAGTAAAGAATTTACAGAAACTCTAAAATTATTACTTACTGCTCCTATGACAGTAGGATATAACGGTTCTGCAAGTGGAGCTTATGACTCTCAACAAGCTAATATCAATGTAAGTTCTTTTAGAATATACAACAGATACATAACTGATGAAGAAATGTTAGCTAATTGTAAGTATGAGGTTGATAGGTTTAATATTCCTGAATATCGCATACTCACAATTAATTCCAATGTTGAAGGTGCAACCGTGACTTTGACCGCTGATGGATATACTCAGACAGATAATTATATAAAAGTCTTGAAAGGAACAGAGGTGGCATACTCGGTATCTGCCGACGGATATACTACCCAAACAGGTACTATTAAGGTAAATGATACTCAAACTATTGATATTATATTAACCGAAGGCGGAAGGGAACCGGGTAGTGGAGCTGGTGGTGGTACTATTACTGACCCAGAATTTTAATCCGTCGGTGATATACCCCAATGAAGTTTATTACGTAATATAGAATAAAAATCATCCTCGCCTAAAAATGCAAGCTTTGCTTTTTTAGGCGAAAGTTCTATATTAACTTCGCTTATTTTTCCGCTTTGCTCCTGTCCGTCTATTGCAACATTTAAAAGTTCATCCATTGAACTTATTGTTATTTTTTCGGAAGCCGGAATAACAAGAGGCCTTGCAGTAAGAGTATGAGGACATATCGGCACTACTACCAGACAATCTATATTCGGATACAATATAGGTCCGCCCGCAGATAGTCCGTATGCGGTTGAACCTGTTGGCGTTGATATGATAATTCCGTCTGCAATATAATCGCATACAAATTTATCATTGATTTTTAATGAGAATTTTGATGTTCTTGTACATGAACATCCTTTGATGACAAAATCGTTCAATGCTGTATAATTCCCCGATTGCAACATTGTGCGTTTCTGGACTTTGTACGTTTGATTTTTTATATGTCGGACAACCTGTTCTATCTCAGATGTGCCTGATTGTGATAAAAAGCCTAGTCTGCCAAGATTGATACCTAAAATAGGTGTACCAAATTCTGCGTAAAAACGTGCGGTTTTGAGAATTGTTCCGTCACCGCCGATTGCACAGACAAAATCAAAGCCCGATTTAAGTTTATCTATATCAATAACACAATAATCTAAAGCGTTCTTTTGAAGTTCATTTTCGAGTATAGAAAGGACGCTTTTTGTGTTTGTGATGTTTTTGTTTGTGACAATTGCAACCTTCATACAGATATTATATCCGAAAATAAAAAATATGCGAAAAAACTATCGGCTTAATACATGTAATGATGGCACAAGGTCAGGGAAATTATCGGTAAATGGAATTTCAATACCATTTTTATCAACTTCTATACCCATACTTGGCATAATATTACCGTTTTCATCAAGAAGATATCTGATAAATCCATTTTTAGTTGGTTTTACAATACTGTTTTCTGTACTTAATGCTTCTGCAGTAGCGCGTAATTCAGCATAGTATGCATTTGTCTTAAATTGTCCCAAAAAACCATATCCTGATATGCCCAAGGGTTTAAATCCTAATTGTCTTGCGTCTTCCTTATATCCACCTTTGAGTATTTTCGGGTTATTTAGAGAAGTACCAAAGCAAACATCTGCGTCAGCATCGGGATAATATGTAGATGGTGATTGATTGTTGAGTCCTGATAAATATTTCCGTGCATAAGTAGGTGATATCGGTTGTGTTTCCGAATCAAAATGCGTTTGTAAAGTATCTCCATTTGCAGATGTATTGCTTACCTCACCAATCGGTACATTTGTCTGTCCTGCAGGTACTTGCTCTTTCATTGGTGTTGATGCTACACCTGTTCCTGCCGGCTGTACAGTCGGTGATGAATATGCAGATGGATTTGAATTACTAAATGCTTCGCTCATATATATATAAAGTATATATGTAGAATATAATTGACTGTTTGTAAATAAATGTTAAGATATATTTTCTGATAAATTTAATAATAAATTATATTTACATAGAAAATTGGGTGTATCATTGATACACCCAATTTAAAAAATATGTTATTAACCGTATAAACTATTTTTTAAGAAAATCCGGTATTTCTATATTTGTGAAACTCGGAAGAGCGTCATTTGCCTTTGGAGCAGCTGTTTCTCTGTTAAATCCGGCAAAGAAATCTGCAGGATTGATTGTAGGTCTTTCTTCCACAGTTCTCTCAAATACAGGTTTTTGTGATTTTAGTTCAAATCCTGTTGCGATAACGGTGATTTGGATTTCTCCTTGAATATTATCATCAATAACTGCACCGATAATTACTCTTGCATCATCAAGAACTGCGTCATTGATGATATTCGTAGCATCAGTAACTTCGTGCAATGTCATATCAGGTCCGCCTGTTATATTAACGATAACACCTGATGCGCCGTTGATAGAGGTTTCAAGAAGTTGAGAATTAACAGCAATCTTAGCTGCCTCAATTGCTCTGCCTTCACCTGTTCCACGTCCGATACCCATTAGGGCTGAACCTGATGCTTGCATTACGCTCTTGACGTCTGCAAAGTCAACGTTAATCAAGCCCGGAATTGTGATGATATCAGAAATACCTTGAACACCACGTAATAACACTTCATCAACTACGATAAACGATTCTTGAAGTGATACACGTCTGTCTACAACATCTAACAGCTTATCGTTAGGAATAACAATCAATGCATCAACAGATTCTCTAAGCTTTTCCAAACCTTGAGCAGCTTGATTTGCTCTGCGTTTACCTTCAAAAGAGAACGGTTTCGTAACAACACCGATAGTTAAAATTCCTAAATCTTTAGCTATTTTAGCAACAACAGGAGCCGCACCCGTACCTGTACCACCACCCATTCCGGCAGTAACGAATACCATATCTGCGCCTTCAATTGCTTTAGTAATTTCTTGTTGTGCTTCTTCAGCAGCCTTTTCACCAACTTGAGGTTCACCGCCTGCACCAAGACCGTTTGTCAACTTAGCACCCAATTGAATTTTGTTTTTGCAAGTTGAGTATTGCAAAACTTGCAAGTCTGTATTCATCAACCAGAATTCTACGCCTGTCAAACCTGACTTAATCATTCTGTTTACAGCGTTGCCACCGCCACCGCCAACACCGATAACTTTAATCTTAGCAGGGCTGATACCTGGTGCAGGTTGTTGAGTCATATTATCTGATGATTGAATGTTTTCAATATCTTTTCTTCCAAAAATATCTGGTCCTAAATTGTCCACAATTATTCCTCTTTTATTTTTTCTATACTATACCACTATACTAACATACTATTTTAAATAGAATCAAATGTAAAGTTTTAATGAGCAAAGTTTAATATAAATTTACATGATAAAACCATGTATTCATGAGGGTTAGACAAGGTTTTTATCGGCAGAATTTCATTCTTTAGCAGGATAAAATTCAACTTAATATATGTAACAATAAAAATAATAAAAGACACAAGTTGGATAAAATATAACATTATAAATTAGCTTTCGAGGATTTATATATGAAAAAAATTTGTTCTCTTCTAATTTTATCAATGGTTTCAATGTTGTTCTTTTCAGCTTGCACAATAAAAGAACAAAAATCAACAATGGTACAGGCGAAAAGAAGATTTGCAAAATATATTGAACCGCAAAAAACAA
>CAMDZX010000134.1 GCA_945910925.1 uncultured bacterium
ATTTTTGTGTAAAACAGTTTGCAAGAAACTTTGATAGTGAATATAAATCGTTCTACGATACTAAGACAGGTGAATGTGAATACAAAGCGTTTATCGCCGAACCAATCTTAGGTACGGGCGGATATATTGATGCTCCAAAATGGTATTTCAAAGAATTAAAAGAAATATTGGATGCTCACGGCATTATGCTTGTTATTGATGAAATACAAATGGGTATGTTCAGAACAGGTAAACTCTGGGCAATTGAACATTATGGTGTAACTCCTGATGTTATGACATTTGCAAAATCAATCACAAATGGTATGAATCCGTTATCAGGATTATGGGCACAAGAAAAATTCATTGCACCTGACGTATTTACTCCGGGCAGCGCACACTCTACATATTGTTCTAATCCGATAGGCGTTAGAGCTGCACACGAGGTAATGTCAATTGTTGAAGAATCTCAAAGAGATTTGGAAAACGAAATTGCAAGAAAGAGCAACGTATTTAAAGCAGGCTTGCACTACCTCAAATCAAAATATGATTGTATCGGTGACGTGGGCGGTATCGGTTTTGCATTGAGAATTGAACTTACTCAAAAAGACGGTATTACTCCAAACAGAGAACTTTGTGATGCTATGCAGGAAGAAGGTTTGAAGGGTGATTTGTCATACAACGGGAAGAAATGCGGTCTGGTGCTTAATAACGGAGGTTTCTACAAGAACATTATTACTCTTGTTCCTCAGTTATATATAAGCGATGCCGAAATCGAAATGGCAATAGATTTACTTGATCAGTTATTTAGCAGGTTGACAAAATAGTGACTCTGGATTTTGAACTTGTACATGAAACACCGTGCAAAAGTGCAGTTTTGCTTTTTCACGGCATGACGGGCAGTCCGTTTGAATTAAAAAAATACGGTCAGTTTTTGTATGCAAACGGTTATGATGTATATGCTAATTGTCTGCCGGGACACGGTGATAAAGTAGAAGAAATTTATACCGTAAAATATCAGGATTGGTTGGATTTTGCATTCGAACGTTTTCAATATTTAAAATCCCGATATGATGAAGTTTTTGTTTCAGGTTTGTGTCTTGGAGCAGTTTTGGCATTGGCGGTCGGGGCAAAGTTTAAACAAGAGGTTTCTGGAATAATATCTCTTTCAACGACATTGTTTTTGGACGGTTGGAGATTGCCTTGGTATAGCTTTTTAATCCCTCTGGGGTTAGCTACTTTAATAAGATTTTATTATAATTATCCTGAGTGCGAACCGCACGGAATCAAGAATCAGAAAACACGTAATATTGTTAAAAAATTATTGGCAAAAAGTGATGTCGGGATGAATTACTTCCCAATGAGTGCCATATATGAATTGTTAAAACTATTTAAAGTTGTTAGAAAAAATTTGAGAGATATCAATAATCCTATATTGTTAATTCACTCTAAAGAAGATGATTTAACTTCCGTTAAAGGAGCAAATCTCGTTTATAATAAAATTAGTTCGTTGGACAAAAATTTAATTATTCTTGAAGACAGTTATCATATGGTATTATATGATAATGAAAAGGAATTTGTATACAATAAATGCTTGGAATTTATAAAATCACATGAAAAAACTGTAGTAAAAGAGGATTTAGTATGTTGTTAAATTTAATATTCATAGTATTAGCTTGTTTATTTGCAACAACTTTGGTCTTAGGGAAATTATTTGTGTTCAAGTTTAAAGACACAATGTTTGTTTCAAACTATGTTGCAATGCTTGCAATATTTATGGGGTTATATTGTTTGTCAGGAGCAATTCTTATGTTTGTTACCCCATATATTAAATTTAAACTGATGTTGATGTTCTTTTCACTTTCTCCGTTCGTTTTAGGACGGATTGCAATATATAAAACTGAAAGAATATTTTCAATAATTCAAATTCTTCTGGTAATTATGAGTATTTGGGTATGCGCACATTATTTGTAGATTTTGACGGGGTTCTGTATGATACTCTAAAAGAAGCATTCGTACTATGCAGATATGTATGTGATGGTACTGATTTATTTACTTCGATAGAACAAGATATTTATGAAAAGTTTTATAAGTATAAGTTTCTTGTGTATCATTCGTGGCAATATTTGTATTTGTGGCGGGCAATTAAATCCGATAATATACAACAAACCTATAACACACTTTTAACACAACGAGATTTGCAAGCCGAAGAAAAATTTGAAACAGAATATCTGAAAGCCAGAAAAGATTTGATAAACAACCATCCTGAATATGTCGATAAATTGGAAGAAAAATTCCCGTTTTTGGATATGCTACAAACACTCAAAAATAAATACGATATTATAATACTTTCCCGCAAAAATACTTTTGCAATAGAACGAAAAAATACAGGATTTAAAATCATCGGCAAAGAAGAATTATCTAATGTTGAAAACAAATCAGATTTTATAGCGGAATATATGAAGAAAAATAACATAGAGAAAGCTTATTTCATTGATGATAATTCTCATAACCTCACTCCCTGTAAAAATATCCCTAATTTAACCTGCATCCTTGCAGGATGGGGAAATATAGGTATTGATGAGCAGGGATATTCTCAAGAAGAGGCATTTAATTTCATTTTATCAGAACCATAAAACGTATTATTACTCAGAATGTAGGTCTGATTTACCAATCGACAAAAACTCTTAGTCACTTAGTTACCATAACAACATTGTAACTAAATATTAAGATGAGTTTGACAAGGCTGAAATCGTGTTATAATGCCCTATATGATATGATGTGATGGGACTGGACGGGGCAATTTTATTTAATTCCTTGTTTTTATATATGTATAGAAACGGTTAGGAAGGTAGGAATTATGTCAATTTATACGCCCAACAATACATTTAACTCTTTAAAAGTTACTCCACAAAATACGCAATACAAAGTATCAACACCTCAAAATTCTGTGGTGAACAATAAACAAGATAAAAAAGATACAACAAAGAAGGTTTTGTTAGGAACAGCAGTAGCTTCTGCGGCTACTCTTGCAGCAATATACGGCGTAAGAAAATACAACGTTACGAATATTAAAAATATCCAAAAGGCTTTCCAAGAAACATTTATGCGTGATGATATTACTGTTGAACAAGCTCGTGAAATGATGAAACGTTATCGCGATATAGAAAAAATTTCAGATAGAGAAGAATATGCCAAAGCGCTTTTTGAAGAAGCCAAAAAGAATTTTGGATTAGAAAACTCACCTATAAAACTCGTGTTTGAGGATAAAAAAGGAGCTAGAGGTTTTTGTAGAAGAGATAATTCTGTTATTTCAATAACATCAACTTGTTCAAGAGAGCACATGTTAAATACAATGCATCATGAATTCAGACATGCTAAACAACATAATGCGGTTTTTAAAAGCCCTGAATATATTGATAGACATGCTAAGATAAGAATAATGCATGAAAATCGTGTAGCAGAATTGGTAGGTAGAGCAAAAACAGATGAAGAATTAAAGGCTCTCCGTGATCCAAATTTCCAAAAATCACTTAGAGAAAAGATTGTACAAGAGTTTGAAGAAAAAGGGTTTAAAGTACCTGAAAAAGATTTAGATAGATATGAAAGCTATAAAACTGAAATTTTGGAAAAATTGAGCACAAATATGGTGGACGAAAAAATTCCTACCTCTCATGCGGAAGAATACGAAAAGTGGGTAGAAAAATCCAGAGATGGTATTGAACATTATGTAGAATCGGATGTTGACTTTGGTCAGTATTGGGATAATTTTACTGAAGTTGATGCAAGAAAGGCAGGCAGACGTATTAGTAAATATGTAAGAGCAAAAGCATTCACGTTTGGGGATTGGTTAGAGGATTTTAGTATGAAACATTTTAGAAAAGACATACAATCTTCACCAAATAAGTAATAAAAATATCCGGGCGTACATACGTATAACTCAGAAAGAAGTGCATAAGATAATAAAATAAAATTTAGCAATAAAAAGTCGATTTTATCATAATAATAAAATCGACTTTTAAATATTAATTAAACTTCTTACTTAGAAGCGTTTTCTACGGCAACAGCAACTGCAACAGTCGCACCTACCATAGGGTTGTTACCCATACCGATAACACCCATCATTTCTACGTGAGCAGGAACAGAAGATGAACCTGCAAACTGAGCATCACCATGCATTCTACCCATTGTGTCAGTCATACCGTAAGAAGCAGGGCCTGCGGCAACGTTATCAGGGTGAAGTGTTCTGCCTGTACCACCACCTGATGCTACTGAGAAATATTTTCTATCATTTTCATAACACCATTTTTTGTATGTACCTGCAACAGGGTGCTGGAATCTTGTAGGGTTAGTTGAGTTACCTGTAATAGAAACATCAACACCTTCTTTAATCATAATTGCAACACCTTCATTAACATCATCAGCACCATAGCAACGAACTTTTGATCTTTCTCCATCTGAGAACGGAGTTTCTTTAACGATTTTCAATTCGCCTGTTTTGTAATCATACGCAGTTTCTACAGCTGTAAAACCATTGATTCTTGCAATAACATAAGCTGCATCTTTACCAAGACCGTTCAAGATAACTCTTAAAGGTTCTTTTCTTACTTTGTTAGCATTTCTTGCAATACCGATAGCTCCTTCTGCTGCTGCAAAAGATTCGTGACCTGCTAAGAAACAGAAACATTTAGTTTCTTCTCTTAAAAGCATAGCACCTAAGTTACCGTGACCGATACCAA
>CAMDZX010000135.1 GCA_945910925.1 uncultured bacterium
CTTGCGGATATCGCTCATATTGCAGGACTTGTTGCTGCAGGGGTTCATCCGTCACCTGCCGGATATGCTCAGTTTGTTACAACAACCACGCACAAAACATTAAGAGGTCCCAGAGGCGGTATTGTTATGTGTGATGAAGAATTTGCAAATATTATTGACAAAGCGGTATTCCCGGGTATACAAGGCGGACCTTTGGAACACATAATAGCAGGGAAGGCAGTTGCACTCAAAGAAGCAGCTTCTGATGAGTTTAAAACTTATGCGGAAAACATTGTTAAAAATGCAAAAGCTCTTGCTAAAGGGCTAATTGACAACGGATTAGATATAGTAGGCGGTATGACGGAAAACCATTTAATGACCCTAGACCTGACAAAAACAGGAAAAACAGGAAAAGATATGGCAAACGTGCTTGAAGTTGTAGGAATAACCGCAAACAAAAACACCGTGCCAAATGACCCTCAAAGTCCTTTTGTAACGAGCGGAATAAGACTTGGTGCTGCCGCTGTTACAACAAGAGGATTTGATGAAAAAGCAATGGCTGAAATTGCAAATATTATATCCGAAGCTATTAAAAATTCGGATGATGAGGTTAAGTTGAAATCATTAAGGGAACGTTCTCTTGCTTTATGCAAACAATTCCCGTTGTATGAATAAGTGAGGATAGAAAAATTATTATAAATTCTTTACCACAATCAAATATAATCGGCGCAATAATATCCTATATTTTAGGTGTATTTCTTGTTCCGTTTGTAATCGCTTTTTCAAAAAAAGAAGGACTCGTTGATATACCTAACGAACGAAAAATCCATAAAATACCAATCTCTCGTTTAGGCGGGGTTGCTATTTGGGCAAGTACAATGTTAACTTTCTTATTCCTTGTACTTCTAAGCTACTATCCTTATGGCAGTTTAGTTTCCGGAATATTATTAGGAAGTTCGTTGATATTTTTACTGGGATTAGTCGATGATGTATACAATTTGGATGCAAAATTCAAATTAGTTGTGCAAATTCTCATAACTACAGTTGTCTATTTGCTTGGGGTTAAGGTCGATATGACATCTTTTGCTCATCATATCGGATTATCTTGGGATTTAGGTTTTTTATCATATCCGATAACTCTTTTATGGATTGTAGGTATAAGTAATGCCGTAAACTTTATAGATGGTGTTGACGGGCTTGCAGGTTCTGTTATCACTGTTAACGCAATAACACTTGCGATTGTTGCATTAGCTATGCGTCCGCCAAATTCGATTAGTGCGTTAATTGCGTTTATTCTTGCGGGTTCAATGCTTGCATTTTTGACCTTCAATTTCAATCCTGCGAAGATATTCATGGGTGATTCGGGAGCATTATTCTCAGGCTTCTTGCTTGCATCGTTATCTATCACAGGTGTTATGAAAGGTGCAACCCTTGCAATCCTTTTGCCGTTTGTAATTCTAGCAGTACCTATTATTGATATCACTTATTCCAGCTTGAGAAGAATTTATAAAGGGAAATCACCGTTTGTTGCAGATGCAGAGCATATTCACCATAAGCTTTTGAAAGCAGGATTCTCTCAAAAACTTACTGTTGCAATTATGACATCGGTTGCTATTATTGCAGGTGCTATTGCATCATTGTGTGTCAGTAAACTCACAATTATACATTACTTAATCTATATTGTAATTATTATTGCTTTGATGTTATTATTGAGTTTGTTTGATATTTTTACAAAGAAATAAAATACAACTGTCATTCAAAAGTAAAAGAGAAAAGGGGTATGATAAACCATGAATAATAATGAAAAGACACTTGATATTTCGCAGGTAGTTGCACTTCAAGAAGATTACGGCTCAGAGTTACCCGTATCTGCAATGTTGGCAAAATCAGGAGTTCCTTTTTCTCACAGAAGAATTGCGGATAATTATGTTATGATTAAGCGTATATACGGTTTCCAAATCGTACAACCGAGAATTACCAATTCCGAAAGAAATCTGTTATTTAGTTATAATTTTAATACTTTAGAAAATACAACTATTTCTCAAGTAAACAATGAACTTGCTATGTTAAAGCAATGGGCAGTATCTATTGAAGACAATTTGCGTAAAGATGCCGACGAATTACTTCAAATCAGAGTTAAAGAATTGAAATTTATACTGTCAAATAAGTACGCAGTGACTTCAAATGAACTTTATAACGGATATAAAGCGATTGATGTTTATCTGAGTGAAATGACAAAATTTTATTCCATAAACTAGCAAAATTTATTTTGTTTATGTTTTAGTTAAGTATGCTAAAAATTCCCCCAATAAAACATAACCCTTTGCCTCAACGCCTTATATATAAGAGCGGCAATCGTTATACAATGTTTTCTACTAAAGATGGTAAGACTCTTGGAACAATGATTGCCGAAGAAAGGTTCTATGGGAAGATAAAAGAAGAAGATTATGAATTTTATCCTAAAAAAGAAAATTATATATCATTATATATTATCGCACTACATGCAAAAGTGAAAAGACAAGGTGTTGGTCGAGCATTCATAAACTTTGCAAAACACTTAGCAAATAACGAACGTTGTCAAAATAGGATTACGTTATTAGCCATGAATAATCAAGAGAAAAATATTTTAGATGCTCCTTCTCCATTTTACAGAAAATGTGGTTTTTCATCAGCAGAAAAACCCGGATTAGAAGATGTTGATAGAGTTCTTAAAGGTATGCGACCAAAACATGGAGATTGGTATTGTTGTTTACCAATGTATTTGCCTGTAAAAACTAAGAAAAAATAATGATATTCCTGCTTGTTGACAATTTGTGTACGGAAGTTATAAAATATTTGCATGGCAATAGTATATTTAAGTTTAGGTTCTAATAAAGGTGACAGAATTGGCTTTGTTCAACAAGCTACAAGTCTGCTGAACGGGTATGAAAATATTAATGTAGTACAATCATCCTCTTTATATGAAACAGAGCCTTGGGGCGTTGAGTCTGATAATTGGTTTGTAAATGCAGTCATTCAAGTCAGCACTTCGCTATCTCCACGAACTCTCTTATTACAATGCCAAAAGATTGAAAATGTATTGGGTAGAAATAGAGAAAAAGAAGGACGATACGGGGATAGGAATATTGATATAGATATCCTTCTATATGATAATTTAACTGTTTCCGAGCAGGATTTAATTATACCGCATGCACATTTTCATGAAAGAGCCTTTACTCTTGTTCCGATGCTTGAAATTGCACCGGATGTGGTACATCCGGTATATAAAAAAACAATGACTGACTTGTATGAGGAACTGGAAAATCCTGAAATGGTATACTTGTACGGAACAAGAATATGAAGCAGGTAGGGATACTGGGTGCAGGCCCCGCAGGGTGTGCTTGTGCATATTTTTTACAAGAAACTTGCTCGGTGACGCTTATTGATGCTTCTTCTCCATTGAGAACAATTCTTCCGACAGGCGGCGGCAGATGTAATTTAGCACACGCAGAGTACGATTTTAGAGAATTAACCAAATTCTATCCGAGAGGTGAAAAATTCCTTTTATCGGTATTCTCTCGTTTTTCAACTTGTGATACTCTTGTATTTTTTGAAACTCTAGGAATTAAAACTTATACCCAAAGCGATAACAGAATATTCCCAATCTCAAATTCGTCTAAAGATGTAAGAGATACATTTTTGAACAAATTAAAAGGTGTAAAAATAAAACAAGAAAAAGGCTTGCAAATTGAATCAGGAGAAAAGATAAAATTAATTACGGATAAAAACACATATTATTTTGATACTTTGGTTATTGCAATAGGAGGACATGCCGGATATGAAATACTTAAAAAATCCGGTATAAAAATTATCACGCCGTATCCTTCACTTGTAGGTTTAACAACTCAAGAAAATCTAAAGAGTCTGGCAGGAGTTTCGGTTCAAAATTGTGTATCAAATGGAGAAATCGGAGATATTTTGTTTACGCAAAAAGGAATTTCAGGGCCAATCATATACAAAATATCTTCTATAAAAGCTCGGGATAATTCCCCATATTCATTGAGTATTGACTTATACCCCGATAATATTGACCTGCAAAGCCTAATGAATCAAAATCCGCATAAACAAATAAATAATTTGTTATCCGAACTCTTGCCTAAGCGATTAACTGATTATATACTTACCTCTTTAAAATTAAATACGGACACAAAATGCCATCTTATTAAAGGGCGGCAAAGAGATGAAATTTTAAACGCTATTCATAATTTTACGGTTACTGTAACAGGAACAACCCCTGATGGTGAAGTAGTAACGGCAGGTGGTGTTGATTTGAACGAAATTAACCCTAAAACAATGGAATCAAAGAAAATTAAAAACCTGTATTTTATCGGTGAAGTTATTGATGTTGACGGATTTTGCGGAGGATTTAATTTACAAAATTGTTGGTCAACAGCCTTCGTTGCTGCTCAGTCTATAAATTTGTAAAATACTATGTTTTATAGTAAAAATATGATATTATAGGTATACAGATGGACAGAGATATTATAACGGAAAAGGTAAAACAAAATAAAAGATTTCTTGGGAACGAGGATTTACTGGATTCCATTGTTAATATGGTATTGGAACGTATTGATGGTGTTTGTGAATCCATTAAAGATGAAGATGCCGTAAATGTTTATATTGACAAAATCGTTGCAAAATCCGTTATGGATATATTGAAGCAAGAAGGCAGATATAGTGTTAAAT
>CAMDZX010000136.1 GCA_945910925.1 uncultured bacterium
TACTACCTATCAATCATACCTTACAAAAAGAACAACATTAGAAGGTATGCAAGCCGGTGCTAACAATAAAAAAGCCCAATTAAATTCTGAATCCGCAGAATTAAATGCAAAGATTATCCTCTTTAAAAGAGCTAAAACCATGGAGAGTAAATTAACGAAAGCGCAATCTACTTTTAAAACCAACGTTTCAAATGCAGGTGCTGCGTATACCACAGCCGACCAAAACGATGGCAATTGGTGGAAACGTAATATGCCAAAATGGCTAGGCGGAGCCGGTAAGACAGAAAGAGGGCTTATGAAGGATCAACATAAGCTTAAAAAAGCTGCCGGTGAAAGGCTTGAAGCTATGGGCGTAGATACTGATAACTATACTGTAAAGGGTGTTCAAAAGGCAGAAGCCAAAGCTACAGCCGAACAAAAAACAACCAGATTTTTAAATAACTTAGGTTCGAATAAGAGTAAATATACAGCTTATCAAACAGAAATAACAGCATATTATATGAAACATCCTGATGCCGGTGTAGATAAGATGAAAAAAGACTTGGGCATTAAGTTACCACAAAATCTAACATAATAAAATCCCGTCTAGGATGTGATTATCCAAGACGGGATTTTCTATGATATAAATATCACTATTTCATCAATTCACCGACTGATTTGTAAACAGCCATTCTCTTAGCAGCGTCTGATTCTGCTTGAGTGTATAGAGCTTCTGCAGCTTCAGGGTTCGTTTTCAACAATGATTTGTAACGACCTTCCGATCTGATAAACTCTTGGTAGCTGCCCTTAGGATCTTTAGCATCCCAAGTGAACGGTTGTTCGTTTGCAGGATTATATCTGTATAATGGGAAGTATCCTGCTTCAACCGCACGTTTTTGTTCGGTTTGAGTCTTGCTCATGTCGATACCGTGAGCGATACAAGGTGCGTATGCAAATATGATTGATGGTCCGTCGTATGCTTCAGCTTCTTGGAACGCTTTAAGTGTTTGACCTCTGTCTGCACCCAACGCTACTGATGCAACGTAAACATAACCATAAGACATACTCATCAAGCCCATGTTCTTTTTGTAAGTTCTCTTACCGCCGGTAGCAAACTTGGCAACAGCACCCGTAGGTGTTGATTTAGAAGCTTGACCACCTGTGTTAGAGTAAACTTCCGTATCAAGAACAAGGATATTAACGTTTTTGCCTTGTGCTAATACGTGGTCGATACCGCCGTATCCGATATCGTTTGCCCAACCGTCACCACCGATAATCCAAACTGATTTATCAGTAAAGTAATCTTGAAGTTCTCTTACTTTTGCAAGGTCAGGACATTCAACATCCGCATATTTTGCAAGAACTTCTTTTGCTTTGTTTTGAGCAGCAACAGCTTCTTCTGTTTTTGAGTTATCAAAATGAGCCATTGCACCTTCCAAAGCTTCTTTCAAATCTGCAGGTGTTTTATCGTTTTCAAGAACTTTTCCAACATAAGTTTTTAAAGTATCTCTGTTTTGGTCTACTGCCAATCTCATACCATAACCAAATTCAGCGTTGTCTTCAAACAATGAGTTAGCCCATGCCGGACCTCTGCCTTCTTTAGTCTTTGTATAAGGAATTGTAGGGAATGTTCCCGAATAGATTGATGAACAACCCGTTGCGTTAGCAACGATAGCGTTTTCACCGAATAATTGAGAAACCAATTTAACGTAAGGAGTTTCACCACAACCTGCACAAGCACCGGAGAACTCAAACAGAGGTTTTCTAAGCATTGCACCTTTGATTGTTTTTGTTGTGTTTTTACCCATTACATTGTCAGGTAATTCATCAAAGTATTTTTCATTTACCAACTCGCAAGCATCAATTTCTTTTTCAAGTGTTGACCAAGTTAATGCTTGTTTTTCAGGGTTCTTGTTTGCAGGACATTGGTCTACGCAAACACCGCAACCTGTACAATCGTTGCAATATACTTGAACTTTGAATTGTTCATCAGCAACTGCAGGTCTTGCCTGAACTGTTTTGAATGATTCAGGAGCATCCTTCAAGCTGTCTTTTTCTGCTAATTTTGTTCTGATTGCAGCATGTGGACAAGCTGAAGCACAGATACCGCATTGTAAGCAGTTTTCTGAATTCCACTTAGGAACACGAGGAGCAATACCACGTTTTTCTAAGCAAGCTGTACCTGTCGGGATAACACCGTCTACTGACATTGCAGAAACAGGGATGTCATCACCTTTTTGTCTCATTGACGGTTCAATGATTTTCTTAGCAAATTCATCCGCATCAGCAGGAATCATTTGAACATCATCAACACAACCAACGCCATCCAATGATGAAGGTACAGGAACTTCTTCACAAGCGTTAACCGCTGCATCAATCAATGCAAGGTTCATATTAACAACGTCATCACCTTTTTTCTTGAAGGTTTTTGTTGTCATTGCTTTCATACCTTCTAACGCTTGTTCAAAAGGAATAATTCCCGAAACTTTAAAGTATGCAACCATCATAACTGTGTTTGCACCTTTACCTCTTAAGCCCGGTTGTTCTTTGATAAGTTTTTCTGCATCTATATTATAGAATTTGATTTTCTTATCAATGATTGTTTTTTGCATATCTCTTGTTAAGTGTGCAAATGCTTCATCCTTAGTATAAGGGCTGTTTAATAAGAATGTACCGCCTTCTTTAATACCTTTTAACAGGTCATATCTGCCAACGTATGCATGTGCTGAACAAGATACGAAGTCAGGTGCAGTAATAAGGTATGTAGATTTGATAGGTTCATCACCGAATCTCAAGTGAGAAACAGTTACACCAAAAGATTTTTTAGAGTCATAAGCAAAGTATGCTTGAGCATCTTTGTTCGTATATTGACCGATAATCTTAATTGAGTTTTTGTTAGCACCAACGGTACCGTCTGAACCAAGTCCCCAGAACATACAGTTTGTAGTACCTTCAGGTTCTGTAACGATGTGTTCTTCAATTTTTAAAGATTTATGAGTTACGTCATCTTCGATACCTACCGTAAATCCGTGGAATCCGTTGTTTTCAGAGTGTTTGTAAATTGCAAGAACCATTGACGGTGTAAATTCTTTTGAAGATAAACCGTAACGTCCGCCAATTACTCTGATATCTTTATTTTCTAGTGCTGCAACAACATCAAGATATAAAGGTTCACCGATTGAACCAGGTTCTTTAGTTCTGTCAAGAACAACGATGCGTTTTGTTGATGAAGGTAATGCTTCGTTGAATCGCTTAACATCAAACGGTCTGTATAATCTTACTTTTACCAAACCATATTTAGTGCCACGAGTTTTATTCAAGTAGTTGATTGTTTCTTCAATCGTTTCACAACCTGAACCGATAGCAACAATAACATCAGTTGCATCAGGAGCACCGACGTAATCAAACGGATGATATTGTCTGCCTGTTACTTCTGCAACTTTGTCCATGTATTCTTGAACAATATCAGGAACTGCATCGTAGTATTTATTAACAGTTTCACGACCTTGGAAGTATACGTCGGTATTTTGTGCACCGACTTTACATATAGGAGCTTCCGGTCTTAATGCTCTTTGTCTGAATTCTTCGATATATTTAGGTTCAACCAATTTAGCAATATCTTCGTAAGAAATTTCTTCGATTTTGTGAACTTCGTGAGATGTTCTGAACCCGTCAAAGAATTGTAAGAAAGGAACTTTTGACTTGTAAGTTGCTAAGTGTGCAACTAAAGCCATATCCATTTCTTCTTGTACTGAGTTAGCGGCTAACATTGCAAAACCTGTGTTACGGCAGCCCATAACGTCTGTATGGTCACCGAAGATTGCCAATGATTGAGCAGCCAAAGCTCTTGCTGCAACGTGGAATACCGTAGGAAGCATTTCACCTGCAATTTTGTGCATAACAGGAATCATTAATAATAAACCTTGAGATGCAGTATAAGTAGAAGTTAATGAACCTGCCGCAAGAGAACCATGAACAGCACCTGCTGCACCTGCTTCTGATTGCATTTCAGCAACACTTACTTCCTTGCCCCAAATATTTTTCTTATGTTGGGACGCCCATTCATCAATCCATTCACCCATTGTAGATGAAGGAGTGATTGGGTAAATTGCGGATACTTCGCTCAAAGCATACGCAACATGCGCTGCGGCGTAGTTACCGTCAACTGTTATAGTCTTTTTCGACATAAAGATCCTCCTTATCGTAATCTTTTCTCGCTACTCTACTTGTAAACTATATATCTTAAAGGTAACTCAAATATGGAAGGATTACAATAAATATTTATTTGTAAAATATTTGTAACATTTAGCAGTTTGATGGGGGAATTTGATTATTTTACCAATCAAAAATAAAATCATATTAGAGAGTGGTGCGTTGTTTTATGGATTTGTCCGCTGTTCATGATAATTTTACAAAAGAGTACTGTCATGCTGAATAGCCGATCACTGCTGTCCATGATAATTTTTAATAAATTAATAATAAATAACAAAAATATTTTTCTTATCAATGCTTATGCAGCCCCGACCCCTGCACTTACATTCTTTTTCTTTGTTGCGATGCAAAGAAAAAGAACGCAAGCC
>CAMDZX010000137.1 GCA_945910925.1 uncultured bacterium
GGGTCTGTATACATCTTTACAGTCAACATGACCTATAAAGAATATTTTTACTTTGTGTTCATCTTGTTTAACAGGAATGATATTTTCAGGAAGTACAGTTTCTTCTTGTATTCTTGATTCGTTTCCCGGTTTGTTGAATATATTTATGTCAGGAAGTTTTATATTCGCAAAATCACCGTTTACGTACGCTAAATATCCGTATATACCGACAAGTCCGGCAAGAACACCTAAACCAAGATTTTTAAGATTATTATTTTTCTTTTTTCGTCTGCTCATCACACGACCTCTTAGCTACAATAATACCATCAACACAAATTTTGTTCTCTATAATTCTTACATTGTTAACAGATAATGTTGTATCGTTACCCTTAAATATTTCAAGCGGAATATCAAAAGGATTCATAGAATTAATCACATCAACAAACTTGCTCATGTTTATATTTCTGAGATTTTCGGACGAAAGATTTTCAAGCACAATTTTACCGTTTTCGACATTAAGCTTTCCCGAGAACGTAAACCTTACGGTTCTTTCTCCCATAAGAATCGGCGCTTTCATTTGTGCAATAAGATATATTTTGTTACTTTTGAGTTTAAATATTACGTTATCAATCTTAAAAAACGAAATTCCGCCTACGTTCAAATCCATAAGCTGCTTTATATACCCTAAATCAATAAGAGTTTTATTTAGATTATCCTCTGTAATCACGGCAGAAAATGACATCGGAACATCAGTATAAAAAACAGGCGGATTTTGAGTATAATCTACATGATTATATTCACAGAGAGTTTTTAACATTACTGACGAAACGTAAATACCTCTTGCATTAATATTCTGCCCTTCTATTTCTATTGATTTAAATTTCCCGTGCTTTAAGTCCATTGCGGAAAACGAATCTATTTTAACTTTATAATCGCCTTCGGCATTGCGTTTAAGAACTTTTATTATTGCAATCTTTGCCGCTTTCTTTGCAATCCAATTACATCCTAAACAATTTGTAATACCTCTTGCAATCGGCGAAGAAAGATTTTCGGGAACGGCGCAACAATAAGTTTCTTCTGCTTTTATAACGGGAGTGCCGATTATTAAAGCCATTAACATGATTATTATTTTTTTCATTTATACCCTCAAAGTTTTAATCTCTTATTAATTCTATCACAATGAAAAAATTTTATTTACAAACATAAGCGGTAATGATAATATATAAGAGAAATGGAGATATAGATTATGGCAAGATTAGTAAGACCTACATGGGCTATCAGATGTACACAATCAAGTTGTAAAACACTTTTTGAAGTTGCAGAACTTGAACCGGGAAAACAACAAGAAGTAGTTTGCCCAAACTGTGGTGAACACTATGTTTATCCGATAACAGAAGACGGAGAGCATAAAGAGGGCTAACCCTTTGTTTAATAATACGGATAAACGCTACAATCAGTTTAGCGCATTCTTAAAAAACAAATTTAATGCGAAAGTTTACAAAATCACCCTTGATGCAGGGTTTTCCTGTCCTAACAGGGACGGAACAATCTCTACGGGAGGGTGTATTTTTTGTGACGGTTCTGGAAGTTTTTCTCAAGCCCACTCTAACAAATTATCCGTAGAAAACCAGATTTTAACAGGTATTGATACCCTTTCAAAAAGATTCAAAGCAGAAAAATTTATGGCATATTTTCAAGCCTATACAAATACCTACAAACCCGTAGATGAACTGGAAAGAATATATCAATCCGCATTATGCCATAAAGATGTAGTAGGGATTTCCATAGGTACACGACCTGATTGCGTAGACGATGAAAAACTAAAATTAATAGGGAATATTTCCAAAGATTATTACACATGGATTGAATACGGACTTCAAACAATCCACAACAAAACCTTGAAAAAAATAAATCGAGGTGAAGATTTTGAGACATTTTTAAGGGCATATGAAAAAACTAAAAAAGAAGGAATAAATGTCTGTGCTCATGTGATATTAGGGTTGTGGGAAACTCATGATGAGATGATGGCAACCGCACAAAAACTTGCGGAGTTAAAGGTCGACGGGGTAAAAATTCACATGCTCTGTGCGCTTGAGAATACAAAACTCGCAAAAATGTACGAAGCAGGTGAGGTTGATTTTATGAGCGAAGAAGAATACATTCAAACCGTATGCGATTTTCTGGAATATTTACCAAAAGAAACGACTATCCATAGACTTGCAGGGAACGGACTTAAAAAAGAATTAATCGCACCACGTTGGATTGGTAAAAAACTCGACTGTCTTAATAAAATTGATAAAGAATTATTAAGACGAAACTCTTTTCAATCCGCTAAGTTTGGATTATAATTCAAGCTATGGGAAGAAAAATTATCACAACAAACAGAAAAGCTTATCACGATTTTACGATTTTTGAAAAGTTTACTGCAGGTATTGTCTTGACAGGAACAGAGATAAAATCAGTAAGACGAAATGCCGTGAATTTAAAAGACAGTTTTGCAAAAATCGAGGACGGAGAAGTTTTTCTGTACGGTTCGCATATATCACCCTACGAACAGGGAAACAGATATAATCATAAACCTGACAGGATAAGAAAGCTACTCTTAAATAAAAAAGAGATATTAAAAATTCATACAAAAGTGAAAAAAGACGGATATTCCATAATTCCTCTGGAAATGTTTTTTGTAGAAGGATTAGCAAAGCTGGAGATAGGGCTTGCAAAAGGTAAAAAACTTTACGACAAACGTGAAGCAATAACCAAGAAAACTCAAGAGAGAGATATTGCAAGACAGATAAAAAGATAAGGGATAAAAATGTATAACAAAAATGATGTGCTTTTAAAGCTTAATTCCGAAAATTATTATATAGATAGACGTACGCTATCTGCATTTATTGATTCTTGGAGAATAGAAGCGGTTTACGAAAACGAAGATAGAGAAGAATTTTATGACGATTATGCCATAGAGCGTATAAAACGCGGAATTAATTTAAAGGCACAAGGGTTTTCGGACGAACAAATAATAAAAAAAATGCGCTTATACGAAGATTCACAAACCCAAACATCTGAATCTGAAAACAAAAATCATGATTTACCTGCTGAGATTACAGAAACCGGTGAACAAATAACATCTCCAACAATTCCGGCATTAAGAAACTTAACGCTTGACGTTACAACTCAAACCCTTCAAATGCTTGCAGAATCTGTTGCAAAGAAAATTACGGAGGATATAAAAAATTCCGATATGGCAGAAAAACTTATAGAAGCAGGCGGATACAAAAAAGATAACGAAATTTTATCCAAACAACTTCAAGAGTTGATAGAACATAACAAAAAACTGTCTGAGAGAATTGAACAGCTTGAAAAACGTGAAACTTTTGCAGATAAATTATTGAATCTGTTTAGATAACGAGGAAAACCCTAAAAAATATTTGAATAAGATTGGAAATACCCTGTAATAATATTCATAAGCATAGGCAATATCCACACAAGGATTGCCGCACCAAATACAGGTTTAAACAGGAAGCTTAACTGGAATACGTTTACCTGCGGTGCAGTTTTGGAAATTACACCGAGAATAATATCCTGCCCCAAAGTTGCAAGAAGAACGGGAGATGCGATTTGAAGCCCCATATACAAAACGTTTGATGTCATTTGTATCAAATAATCCATATTAACAATTTTGGTCAACGGAATTGATGTCGCATAAATAGGGAAAATATGAAAACTCCTTACAAAAGCATTTACAAGCCAATATAATCCCCCGACTTCAATGAAAATCAAAATCCCGAGAAGTGATATACATTTCCCGAGTATAGAGGTTTGGCTCTGTGTCGTAGGGTCTAAAACCATTGCTGACGTCAACCCCATTTGCATATTTATCATATCGGCACCCGCATCAATTGCAAGTAAAATTAATTGAGCCATATACCCAATCATTGCACCGACTACAAAATTCAAAAGTATTGAAACCAATAAACAGTTATCAGCAGGCGGGGGCCCGATATGTAAAGTCATTACAAATATACCGCTTAATAAAAGTGCAAACGAAAGTTTTACGATTGTGTTTAATTCCTTACGGTTAAAAATAGGAGCAAGTCGGATAAATCCCAAAACCCGTGCAAAAACTATTAAGCCTGAAGTAATATGAATACCAAGCTGAGGAAACATCAAACCTAATTGTGAAATAAAATTATCCATATACTACTTCAACTCCGTCGGAACCTCAATCGGTATAAACTTGACTCCGTTCACATGTTTAATACATGTCATATCTTCATAAACAATAACTTTTAATTTTATACGTTTTATACCTTTACAAAAAGTAAGTTTTGTTGCGCCTAAGCATTTTGGTATTATGAGAAATGTACTACCTTTACAGTTTGGATTCTGTATCATTTTTACATCAATAATATCTTCACAATCAACGTTGAGTTTTGTCAAAGGATAATCCGTGACTACCAAATAATTTTGAAACGCAAAACATGGAGTTGAAAAGAATAATATACTTAGTATTAATAAT
>CAMDZX010000138.1 GCA_945910925.1 uncultured bacterium
GTATGGTGTTGCGGCAGGTGCCTTAATTGCAAGTGCAATAAATAAAAAATATGGTGTTAAAGCTAATAAAATATTTGCATCAACTGATGCATCCAATGTTTATACTGCAAAATGGGATAAACACAAAGGTAATATTAATAGCTATGTAAAAGATATTGTTGATAATATTGAAGCATACAATCCAAATTCAAGCAGTGCTGATGCAAGAGGCTATGTAAGAATTCCTGAAGAACATAAACAGGCAATTATTGATGATTTAAAATTTGTTGCCGAAGGTGATAGTGCGACAATGCATGACAGATGGAAAGCTGTTAAGAAAAAGATTTCTGCAAATATGCTTGATGCAACAGGAGTTGAAGATGGGCTAAGGCTTATACACAAAGAAGGCGGGGTTGAAAAATCAACTGTTTCAAATACAAAAACAATGTTTGAAAACTTCTACCACATGACTAAGGCGTTTAAATCCGATAAAGTTGCTCAAAACACTTCAAAATTCTTATCTGATTATCATAAATTTGGTAAGGCAAGAACTGCAGTAGGTATTGCTATTGCAGGTATATTTGCTGTTATAGCACAACCTTTGAATGTTTATTTATCTAAAAAGAGAACAGGTTCTGACGGATTTGTAGGAGTTGAAGGACGTAAAAAGGATAATTCTTTTGGATTTAAAGCGTTGAAAGTAGCAAGCGGTATAGGTATGATGACAATTTCTCTTGCTACTATGGGAGCATTGCCAAAGAATATCAAAAATATCAAACAAATACCGAAATTATTCCTTGAAAAGAATCAGTATAAAGGTAAAAATCCGACAATAAATCAATTCAAGACTATTTTTGGTTTAGCAATCACTTCTCGATTGCTTACGGCACGTGATAGGGATGAACATAGAGAAGTTGTTACCAAAGATGTGCTTGGTTATTTCAACTGGTTGATTTTAGGTAATATATTTAACAAATTGCTTATCCACAAGTTCCAAGCTAAAGATGTTAATATGTTAAAACGCGCACCAATGGATAAAAATGCAGGTTTCTGGAAACGTACGGTTAATTTCTTGAATTCATCAATTGCTACACATTCTGAGGTTATTGTTGACGGATTGAAGAAGGAAAAGAATCTTACATCTCTTATCAAGCCGGATGGTAAAGCAATGACATTTGAAGAAATGTTTAAAGCATTACCGAAAGGCGGTCAAACTAGGAAGAACTTACGTTTGTTAAATCTGGCGCAGTTGGGTGGTTATGCATATTCGGCTCTTGTACTTGGTATAGGTATTCCAAATTTAAATATTTATTTAACAAATCTTAATGACAAAAATAAGAAAAATAAGTTGGAACAAGGAAAACAGGGACAGTCTCCGATTGCTCCGGCTTTAGATGGGATGAGGAATGTTGATAGAGAAATGGATAAAACCGTTTTTGGACAATTGAAACGTCAAATTGAGTACAAGAATGTTTAGTGTGTGTTTAAGTAATTAAGTGACTGAGTGACTGAGTGATTAAGTTGCGAATTTGCTGGGTTACTGAGTGATTTTTGATGTAAAGAATTGTACCGGTTAAATAGTTGTTATCGGCTTGGTAAAAGCTGACCTTGTTGTACGAAATAAATTGTAATTATTACAAAAAATCTGATGACAGTCTAAAGTATAAATTCCCCAATACAACATAAGGTTTGTTATGTTGTATTAAACAAAGCCTAAAACCCTGCAAAGACGTACTTTTATAAATCAAACAAATATGTAAATATTTGTAACAATATCTCTAAAAACCCTAAAGATTCAGGGGAATATGCCGTTCTCATGTAACATAACAAACATTGTGTTACAAAAACATATTTTTATCAGGTTTTAAATTTAGCGCATCACCGGTAATTATATGTAAGGGAAAAGGGAAAAGGAAACTCAACAAATGGGTATGTCAGCATCACAAGCAAGATTATTATCATTGACTGCAAGACAGCATGATGTTGAGCTGCGCGCACAAAAGTTGCAAGCAGACAAACTTCGTCTTGCCAATGACTCTGACAGAGTTTACCTTACTTACTTAAACGCATTGAATGCAAGAAAAGTTCAATATAGCAGAATTGAAGCTGACGGCTCTACCGCATTCAGAGATGCAACTCTTGCAATATTAGAAAATGGGGCTATTCCGGGATATAAAGGTGAAGCATCTGATACTACTTATTTACTTCAAAACGTAGCTGACGGAAGTATATATGTTACACAAGAATTTGCCGATGCTTTTGGAATCCAAGCAAACGGAAAAGGTACAACTGTTCCGGGACTTGATGAATACCTTGAAAAACAAGGATGTACTCAATATGAAATTATGGATACTGTTACCGACTACAGCAATGTTATATCAGCATATTCTGTTGCAAACAACATTATTACAAAACCGGGAACAATCCAAGTTCCGGCTGCGGATACATATTCATTATCAGGAACTTTAGCAGCTCCTCTTGAAAGCCACAGAAATCCAACATATAGTTGTACAGCCGGCGGTACCACACCAACAGTTTCTGTAGTAAAACCTACTTCTTCTCCAAATACAAAAACAGTTGTTACATCAGGAACTGATGCTACAAGTAGTGTTGTTGCTGAGTTTAAAGAAGGTTCTACAACTGATGTTAACAAAACAACTTACACAATTAATGCAGGTCAAACATATAACGCATTTGAAGGTGTTACTTATCAGCTAAACAAAGATGATCTTAATTTAACAATGCAAGATTTATCTAATAAATATGGCTGGAATCTTGACTTTACTGATACAGTTTTGAGTGATAGGCCTAATGACTCAGCAAATAGATTAACAGCATATTATGATAATGACGCAATTGGTACCACTGGGTTTTATGGATATAACAAAACTTCTAAGATGATACAATATACTGCAACTACAACATTAAGTGAATTATTATCAACTGTTGCAGATTTAAGCAGTAATATTAAGTTTGATGCTTCAAAAGGAGTATTAAGTTCTTCTCAAATGTTATACTTTATATCACATGATGATTCTTATCTTGACGGTGTTTTAGCAGACTATCTTACTGGTGTTGACGGTAATTCTACTATAAGAACACTACAATTTGATGATTCCACTCCTCAACAATTCTCTCTTGATTCTAAAATCAAAGATGTTGCTTATTCTGATAAAGGTATTTATGTTAGCTCAACTTCCTCACTGATTTCAACATGGGGTATGCGTTTACATATAGACGATAAAGATGGTAATGGTATAGATACATATTGGAACGGAGAAGATGCTGAAAATATTACCTATAGAGATTATTTTGAATATTTAAAAAATGAGAAATTGAAAGAATATGGTTTTGATTATACAGTAAATCCTGATGATGGAAGCATCTCAATTACAATGGATGGAGATTATAAATTTTCTGGTATAACCAATATAACAGGTACACAAACACAAACTGGTACTACAACAAACAATACAGATATTAAAATAAATAAAAATGCTATTGCAGAAAATATTTATCTTGCACGTTCTATCATTAATAAAAAAACTCCTGAAGAATACTCTGCAGATCATGACACTCAAATAACAAATATTCTTACGGAAATGCAAAATGCATACAACAGCTATGCATCAGATGAAGATAAACGTCAATTACTATTATTTAGTGAACAATTGTCAGCTGCTCTTAAGTCAGGTGACAAAACTCAAATACAAAATGCTTTAGATCAACTTGGCAATGAAATTACATCAGATAAGTATAAATCAGGTACTACAACTGATGCTGATGGCAATCAAACTATAAACAATGTAAACTATTCATTCGAGGATTCAGCTGTTTCAATCACACCAGAAACAACTGATATTCCTGATGGAACAACAACATTTACTCCGGGTGAATTAAGAATAGCAAGCAATTCTGAAATGGAACAATATTTAGCTTACAGCTTATGGCAAGCTGATGACAGCAAAAAATACAGCGAATACTTAGCACTTTTTCAAGGCAAATACAATGCATATCAATTAGCACAATTGGTTGAAGAATTTGATACATATAAAAATGACCTTAAGCAAGGTAATGACCTCACATCTCAATTGACAAAATACAACTCTGCTAACTATAATTTAGATCAACAAAATAAAGGATACTCTGTAACAGAAACGTCTACTCCGGGGGAAGACAACGTATCAGTTGCAAACCCTGATGATATACTCGATAAACTTGCATACGATGTATATGTTGCACAAGGAAGTACCGGAAATCCTAATACTCCTGATACAATTAAATCACAATTAGAAAAGAAGCTTAGCGATTCTCAACTTGCAAGCATAAGCTCTTACGTAAATAATTCAACCGCTTGGAATGAAATCATTAATCAATTAAAAGGCGGCAATATCCCAACACAATATACAACCAAATATCAAAATTACGATAATATTTACTACGACACTAATAATAAATTAACTATT
>CAMDZX010000139.1 GCA_945910925.1 uncultured bacterium
ACTTGAAAAAACACAAAAAGATTTTTGGAATGTATCACGTGCGACGGGTAATTTTTTAAATATGCTCGTAAAAATAAGAAATGCCAAAAATGTATTGGAAATCGGAACTTCAAACGGTTATTCGGGTTTGTGGTTTCTTGATGCACTAAAAACCACAAACGGGCATCTTACAACCATAGAATACTATGATAAACGTCAGAGTATTGCGAGAGCAAACTTTGATAAATGCGGGTTTTCCGGCATGTATACTCCAATTTTAGGCTCAGCGTGCGAGATTCTCGAAGAATTTACGGAAGACAAAAAATTTGATTTTGTTTTTATTGATGCCAACAAACGTGAATACGTAAAGAACTTTGAATTAATCAAACCACACCTATTACCAAATGCAATTATTGCGGCAGATAACGTAAATTCTCACAGAGAAAAAGTGCAAACTTTTCTTGATGCGATTTATGCAGATACGGATTTTCAAACCGAAATACTTGATTTTCCCGCAGGTCTTTCGGTGTCGTATATGAAATAAGTTGAGGTAAAAAACAGTATCTTGCTTAGTGATTTTTAGTTGAGTTCACAAAATTGCGCATAAAAAAGACCCGTTTGGGTCTTTTAAATCTGGGACTAGACGTCGAAGTTAGAACTTTTAATATTGCAAAATGGTTAATTGACAATATAAAAAACATAGATTTTATAACTTTTAATCAAAATTTAAAAGCCATTATGATATAATTATTTTATGGGTAAGCTCCCGTTTACCACTTCCGACACAGACTAGTTAAGAGGACAAAGGCGGAAAGGTGGTGATGAAATGAAATTCTGTATAACAGAAAAAGCGCTATGGCTTATCTTATTGATAATCATAGCACTTTGCTTCATTAAATAGGGAGTTAAGAAAGACTTCAAGAGTTGCGACCTCTTGAGGTCTTTTCCCTATATATATATATTAACATATTTATTAAAAAATTCAATACTAGAACTCTGAAATATAATAAGAGAGAGTCCTCAAAGACTCTCTCTTAAAAGTACTGGGGCGGAAGGATTCGAACCTCCGAGATGGCTGGACCAAAACCAGCTGCCTTACCACTTGGCGACGCCCCAATAAGGCTTTCACTCTATATATAATATACTCTAAAGCAAGAATGTCAAGAGCGATAAATTAAAATATGTACTCTCCTCTTGTAAAATATGTGCTTGTATTATAAAATAAACCCTATGGAGAGGTAAAATTATGAAAACTATCGAAGGTGTATTAACAACAAATGGTGAAAAGTTTTGTATTATCATTGCAAGATTTAACGAATTTATAGGCTCAAAACTTCTATCAGGTGCTATTGATGAACTCAGACGTCATGGGGTAGATGAAAATAATATTGATATTGTATGGGTTCCGGGTGCATTTGAAATTCCTATTGTTGCCAAAAAGTGTGCAAAATCAGGAAAATATAGTGCTATAATTACTCTCGGTGCAGTAATAAAAGGTTCTACCTCACATTACGATTATGTTTGTGCGGAAGTTTCTAAGGGTGTTGCACAGGTAGGACTTGAAACCGGTGTTCCCGTAATATTCGGAGTGCTTACAACGGATAATATTGAACAAGCTATCGAAAGAGCAGGTACAAAAGCAGGTAACAAAGGTTCGGATGCGGCAAAATCAGCTATTGAAATGGCTAATCTTATGAATCAAATATAAAGGTGTTTAATGAGTGAAATTATAACGGAATATCGCAACGAAAATACGAAAAATATTGACTTACTTCCAACTATTGATATCGTCAGAAAAATTAATAACGAAGATAAAATTGTTGCATTAGCAGTTGAATATGAGCTTGAAAATATTGCAAAGGCTGTTGATATTATTGCAAAACAGTTTTTGAAAGGCGGTCATCTTTTTTATTTCGGTGCCGGGACATCAGGCAGGCTTGGGATTCTTGACGCTTCCGAGTGTCCGCCGACTTTTAGCGTAGAGCCTTCTATGGTTCAAGGTATTATCGCAGGCGGAGTTGATGCAATGAAGTTTGCGGTTGAAGGTGCAGAAGACGATTTTGAAGCTGGATACGAAGATGCAAAAATTCTGGAAAAAGACGATGTATGTACCGTAATTTCCGCAAGCGGAAACCCTAAATATTTGCTTGGTGTTTTATCCTACGCAGAAGAAATCGGGTGTAAAACTATAGGTATAACTTGTAATTCTAAAGCAAAAATCGCAGAAGAAGTTGGAACTCTTATATGTGTCGAAGTTGGTCCGGAAGTAATTGCAGGTTCAAGCAGAATGAAAGCCGGAACTGCACAAAAAATGGTTCTTAATATGCTTACAACAGGTTCTATGATAAAAATAGGTAAAACATATGAAAACTTTATGATAGACTTGAAAGCAACAAACGAAAAGTTAAAAGACAGAGCAATCAGAATTGTTTCTCAACTTGCGGATGTGTCTTTTGCACATGCTTATGAAAAACTTATTAACTGTGACTGGAAAATCAAAACGGCGGTTGTTTCTTTAAAACTGAATATTTCCAGAGAAGATGCAGAGCGTAAACTCGAGTTGAATTGCGGAGTTTTAAGAAAAGTACTTAACAGATAGAATAGAGGGTTTAATATGAAATTAACGGTTCTTGGTGCAGGATGTTGGGGATTAACCTTAGCCTGGTTATTAACGGATAATTTTGAAGATGTTTGTGTCTGGGGACGTCATTGCGACTTGTATGACGATTTAATCCACAACAAACACGCATCCAAACCGTTGGAAGTCCAACTTCAACAAAGAGTTGTTGTAACTTCTGATTTGCAAGCTGCAATCAAGGATGCTGATATTATTCTTTCTGTTGTTGCAACTGCCGGCATGAGAGATGTCTGCGAAAACCTTAAAAAAGCGGGGATTAAATCTTCACAAATACTTGTTAACGCTTCAAAAGGTATAGAACTTAATACTCTTATGAGAATGTCTGAGGTTATCAAGGATGTATTACCTGAGCAAAAAGTTGCAATTTTATCAGGTCCTACGCTGGCAAAAGAAGTTTTGCAAGGTAAACCTACCGCAGCATCGGTAGCCTGCGAAAATCTTGAGGATGCGAAATTTGTTCAAGAACATTTGAACGTTCCTAATAGATTCAGATTATATTCCAACAGAGATGTAATCGGAGTAGAGCTTGGCGGTAGTTTAAAAAATGTAATTGCAATTGCATCGGGTTTTGCTCATGCAATGGATTTGGGTGACAACTGTATGGGCGCACTTCTTGCACGCGGGATGGCTGAAATTGTTCGTGTAAGCGTTAAACTTGGCGCAAGTCCTTCCACCTTGTACGGTCTGTCAGGCATGGGGGACTTAATTGCAACCTGTTCAAGTCCTATGTCGAGAAACTATACGGTTGGTTCTCTTTTAGGACAGGGCAAGAAAATTGACGACATCCTTGCAACGCTCGGTTCTGTTGCGGAAGGGGTTAAAACTTCTAAAGCCGTATGCGATTTGGCTGACAGATTGGGTGTTGAAGTTCCCGTATCTCGTGCAATATATGATGCCGTTTATACGGATATTACACCGCAAGAAACCTTGAGTAAGTTGATGAACAGAAAATTAAAAGAAGAAGAAAACTATGATTAAATATGCAGTAAATTATCTTAAAAATACTTTTGTACCCGTAAAGGTTTCCGAAAATACGGTTCTTGTCGACGGTCAATATATACTTGTCAGAACAGAAAAGGGTGAAGAAGTCTTAAAAGTTCACCTCGTTAATCCGCAAATATCCGAACTATGGGAAAAATCAGGAAACAAGCCTGAACCGTTTGAATTTATCCGTGTTATGACAAAACAAGATTTAGATGTCTGGGAAGAAATCAAAAAAGATGAAGTTACGTCATTTTTTAAATGCAAAGCTCTTGTGGAAAAACTTAATCTTGTTATGAACCTTGTTCAATGCAGAATAACTTTTGACAGACGAAAAATTACATTTTATTACACAGCACCTGAAAGAGTTGATTTTAGGGAGTTGTTGAAGGAATTAACGCAGGTGTTCAAACGTACAAGAATAGATTTGCGTCACATCGGAGTTCGTGATGAAACCTCGATTATGGAAGGAACGGGTATATGCGGAAAACCATTCTGCTGCTGCTCTTTTAAACGTAAATTTGAACCGATTAACGTTAAATTGGCACGAGATCAGGGAATGCCGATTACACCTACAAAAATTTCGGGAACTTGCGGACGTTTGTTGTGTTGTTTGAATTATGAATACTCAAATTACATTGATGCCGCAAAAGGAGCTCCGCCAATCGGGTCTTCCGTAATGACTCCTGACGGACTCGGTAAAGTCTGCTATATTAAATTCTTAAACGGTATTGTTGCCGTAAAACTTGAGGACGGCAAAACTCACGAATATCAACAAAATGAAATAGATATGGTAGATGCAGATGTAAATGTGGATATAGATGTTCCAATGGTTCAAAC
>CAMDZX010000140.1 GCA_945910925.1 uncultured bacterium
AGTTTTACATGTTGATTTAACAGGTGAAATTTTCCTTGTTAATGATGAGTTTTCTAACCAAAATATTGAGAGAGAACTCGGAAGAATGGGTGTTGAAACAAGAAGAAGTCTGACAGTTGGAAGCTTTTTGAAGGATGCTATTATACCAAAGGCTTTCAGAAAAGGTGAAACTCATCTTGAACGTGCGGAGAGATTAGCAAAGCCATATTTAACAAGAGATATCGGTGGTGACTCGTTAGAATGCGTTTCTGACGTTGCTTATGCCGAAGAACGCGGGATTGACGGTATTATCCATATAAGTCCGTTTACCTGCATGCCGGAAATTATGACACAGAATATTTTCCCTGCAATGAGAGAAGATTGTTCTATTCCTATTCTTGCTCTTATAATGGATGAACAGACTGGAAAAGCAGGTTATATTACACGCTTGGAAGCGTTTGTAGACTTAATGAGACGTAAAAAACGAAAATCAGCTAAGGAGTTAACATGTTAGAGAAAATTGCTTTGTTTTTCAAAGGAATTTCAGATTATATGAAGTCTGATTTGTGCCTGTTTAAATATTTTAAAGATGCATTATCAATTACAAATAATAATATAATATTATTATCACCGTTAATTTTATTTATAATGTTTGTGAGCATATATTTGCTGGTTTCTCCGTCAAATGTATTATGGAACTTATTGTTTGTGCTGATTTTATTCTTTGCAATGACTTCCGCATTCTTTTCGGGTTGGTTTTATACAGTTGCGCTTGCCGTAAAAGGTGAAAACGATAAGAATGATATTTTTTCATTGCTTAAACAGTTTCCTGCGGGGGTAGGAAAGCATTTTATTTCGTTTTTCTTTATGATTATTATATTCTTTCTTTTATTGACATTAGTAATCATATTCTCATACAAAACTGCATATATGTTGATTGGAAGTATCGGAATTTCAAGACCTGAGTTTTTCCTTGCAATGTCCTCATCGGACGCTATGACAGAAATGATAAAATCATTGACGGTTGAGCAGCAAACAAAATTGCTTCAATGGAATTTTTACTTTTTATTTACTACAACAGTGTATTCTTTTTTAATTATGTTTTGGGCTCCTGAGGTTATTTTCAAAAAAGATACTGTTATTAATGCATTTATTGGTTCATTAGAAAAACTTTTTGAAAGATTTTTTAAATCTCTTGCAGTATTTGCATTTTTAATGTTGTTGTATTTTTTGATTATTTGTCTGTCAGGATTTGCGGGGATTCCGTTTGCAGAGTTTTTGGTAACAGTGCTATATTTTTATTTCTTGCTTTATGCTGCGGTATTAATATTCCTTTTCTATAAAAGAGAGTTTGATATTGATGAATAAAGTTATTGCTATTGTCGGGCCTACGGCAAGCGGTAAAACAAAACTTGCAATACAAATGGCGCAGGAATATGATACCGAAATTATTTCTGCGGATTCAAGGCTTGTGTATAAGGGTTTTGATATTGCAACTGCAAAGCCTACTAAAGAAGAACAGAGACTTATAAAACATCATTTGATAGATGTTGTTGAACCTGAGTTTAATTATTCGGTTTCTGATTTTGTTGATGCGGCAAATGAAATAATTAAGGAATTGCACAAGAGAGGTAAAATCCCTATAATTGCAGGTGGAACAGGTTTATATTTCAGAATTTTATTAGAGAATTACAAACTTCCGGGAGTAGAGGCTAACCCTGAATTACGAGCCGAGCTGGAATCACTTTCTAATGAAGAATTGTATGCCATTTTAAAACAGTTAGATGCAGATTCTGCGGAAAAACTTCATCCAAATGATAGAATAAGAGTTATAAGAGCGATAGAAGTTACAAAAACTCTTGGTGTACCTTTTTCACAAGTAAAAGGTACAAAAGATAATGAATATGATATAGAGTGGATATTTCCTAATATTCCTTCTCGAGAAATATTGTATGACAGAATTAATAAGCGTGTTGATTTAATGCTTGAACAAGGACTTGTTGAAGAAACGAAGTTTCTTTTAAACAAACACGGTAGAATCAAAAATCTTGTCAACACAATCGGTTATCAGGAAATAATCAGATACTTTGATAACGAACTTGAACTTAATCAAGCCGTTGAATTAATTAAACAAAATACAAGAAGATATGCAAAACGCCAACTGACTTGGTTTAGGCGTAATCAATGTTTAAGTTTTGACCTATAGCTTCTTTTCGTCTTTCTTCAAGATTAGCTTGAATTTTATCAGAGAGATGATATCTTTGAGCACCTATAGGCATTGAGATATTTAATTGTTCTATAGTAATAATTTTTTTCTTTACAAAGTAATTCTGCGCATTAGAATTTAAACTGCACATTAAAGTAACGAGAGTTTGTACAGGTAAAGATTGAAGTTTATTTATGATTTTTGCTTCATGAATACTGCCTTGAATTTTATTTTCCTTAATAAGTGTATTAAGTAATTGTATTCCTTTTGACATACTTATTCTTTGTCGTTCAGGAGTTGAGTTTTTTTCTTCTAAGTCAGAAAATGTCTTGTTAATTATTTCGTTTTGTATTTTTGTTGATTTTTCATCATTATTTTCAAATGCCTTTGAAACGATATTGCTAAAGTCGTTATTTTTTTGTGGTGATAATCCAAGTTCCTGTGCTATATGGTTGTCAAAACCTGCATTTAAATTCTTGGCAGTATTATCATTATAATATGGTGAGTTTTGTATATTACCTATTGCCTTATTACGTTCAGATTCATTTTCTATTTGATAAGCGGTTAATGCCAGCATATTTATCGTTGCACTTCTGTTATTATCATTAGCATTTTCCATTACATATTTGTAGGCTTTCGATGCTTCCTGAAGCTCATGCGCGGCTGCAGCATAAACATTGACATAATTATTATCGTATTCTTCTTGTGATAATTCGCCATGTTTAACTTTATCTTTTTCTGCAACATCTGCCATCATGAATGCAGCTGTTTGCGCAGATGCTGTCACAAAGTTATTTCTGTTTGTATCAAATTCCATGCTGGTTTTGACATCAACATGGCGATGAAGTGCATACATAGCAAAATCAAAAATCTTTTTATTTCTGTCTGTAAGTTTAAGTTCTTGATTTGCCAGTATATTTGCAAATATTTTTCTTGTCTCTATATCATCACTTGCATAAATTGCAATTGAAAGTAGTCCTGTTTGAATGTTAGATTTAAAACCACCTAAATTGCCTACTAATGCTTTTTGAACATTAAAATCTCCGCTTGCAAATAACTTTGTTACTTCTACTATAGCATCAGCATCTGTAGCCATTTGCGCAAACTTCTTTAGTTGTTCTTCATCGGTTATTTCTGTTCTACCGCCGAGCAGTTCAATTTCACCTTCAGTTAATTTTCCTTCTTTTAACCTCTTTAGATGCTGTGCATACACAGAATTTTCATTATTTGCATCATATTTATATTTAGAGTTTATTGCGTCTATGACAGCTTTTTGTCTTTCTTCTTCTGTTTTATATTGTGATAAATCAATACCAAGTTGTTCTTTTGCCAATGTTTGCAAATCTTTTTTATCAGGATTATTTTTTAGTCTGTCAATTTCAGCAGTAATCTTTTCATCTATCCCTAATGTTTCAAAACTCTTTTTTGTAACATGACGAAATTGTTCAGTAGTTTTTACATTGCTGAGTTCTTCAAGATCCTTTTTAGAAAGATTATCAAGATATTCCTGAGTGATAGGTTTTCCGCTGCGATATGCTGCATATTCTATATCATCAATACGATCCTTACTATCACCATTTGTATTTATATTATATCGATCAAATAATGTCAGAATGTTGTTATTTTTAGCTTCTTCTCTTGACATCCACAGTGACAGAGTTTGAGGTGTAAAAACTTGATCTGAAATATTTTTATTGTTCAATTCTTCTCTTATTGGTTGTGAAATTTTCATATTAAAATACCTGTTATGGTTATCTACTTTGTATATAAAAAGTAAATAACAACATGGCTAATTGCGTTTATTAGAAAAATTTTAACATAACTTAACTTATTTTGTGTAAATGTTAAATAATAAATTTACTATAAAAAGCAGTCGTAGTGGGTATTATAGAATTCTTCAAATTTGTCTTCAAGAATTGCTTGTCTTGCTAACTGTGAAAATTTTACAAGGAAGGTAATATTATGAATTGATAAAAGTGCCTGTGCAGTACCTTCACCACACTTAAATAAGTGTCTGATATATGCTTTTGAGTGGTTTTTACAGGCATAACAATCGCAGTTAATATCAAGTGGCGAAGAATCCTTTTGATATTGAGCATTTTTTATTTGTTTTTTCCCGTTCCAAGTAAAGAAAGAACCATGTCTTGCATTACGTGTTGGTAAAACGCAATCAAACATATCTACACCGCGTTTTATTCCATCAAGAAGATCTTCAGGTGTTCCAACACCCATGAGGTATCTTGGTTTGTTTT